>UQQU01000001.1 GCA_900543325.1 uncultured Clostridium sp.
CAAATGGACATCCTATTATGTTATGCTAATTTCAACACTATTTTAAAACAAAGCCTTTTATTTTAATAATAAAACCTATAAATATTTAGTTGTATTAATTAAATATAAACTATATAATTACTTTGAATATTAAGAGACGGAGTGAATAAAATGGAAGAAAGATTACAAAAGTACATGGCTAGATGTGGTATCGCTTCAAGAAGAAAGTGCGAAGAAATAATTTTAGATGGAAAAATTAAAGTAAATGGTACAGTTATAACAGAAGTGGGAACTAAAATTGATCCTGAAAAAGATATCGTTGAATATAATAATAACATTATAAAAGTAGAAGAAAAAAAAGTTTACATAATGCTTAATAAACCAGAAGGATATATAACTTCTGTCAAAGATGAAAAAGGTAGAAAAACAGTTTTAGATATAGTTAATGTTGAAGAAAGAATATATCCTATAGGTAGATTAGATTATGATAGTTCTGGATTATTAATATTAACAAATGATGGTAGCATTTATAATAATATAATTCATCCTAGAGTATCTATAAAGAAAAATTATATCGCTGTATGTAGAGGCAGATTTAGTGAAAATGACATTAAACGCTTTAAAAAAGGAATAGATATTGGTGGTTATGTTACTGCTGAAGCAGATATTGAAATAATATCCGAAGAAAAGAGATTTAATAAGAAAAAAAATTGTGATGAAATCTTATCAACTGTTGAAATTTCAATACACGAAGGTAAAAATAGACAAATAAGAAGAATGTGTTCTTCTTTAAATCATGAGGTTATAAGCCTTAAAAGAGTTTCAATAGGAAATATAAAATTAGGTTATCTAAAAAAGGGTGAGTGGAGACCTTTAACTGATAGCGAATTAAATTATATTAGAGGTTTGTAGAGGTTAACTTATGTTTAAATATGTTTCAGATGTTAGTATATTAGCACATAATATTATTAGTCAATATGTAGAAAATAAAGGTGTGGCAGTTGATGCAACATTAGGAAATGGATATGACTGTGATTTTTTATCTTCATGCTTTAAAAAAGTGTATGCTTTTGAAATTCAAAAAGAGGCTTGTGAAAAATACATAGATAAAAATAATAACGTAATAATAATAAATGAATCCCACCATAAAATAGATAAATTTATTAATGAAGAAATTGATTGTATATGCTATAACCTTGGATATTTACCAGGTGGTAATAAAGAAATAACAACATTAGCAGAAACTAGTCTTAAAAGTATACAACTTTCTTTAAATTTATTATCTAGTAACGGAATAATGGCCATAGCTATTTATAGAGGTCATAATGAAGGTAAAGAAGAGGAAAATTGCATTCTTCAATATTTAAGAAACTTACCTAAAAACAAGTTTGGAGTTATGCTACATGAATGTATAAATAGATCTAACACATCTCCATTACTAGTAATAGTAGAGAAAAAATAGTTTTTATTTGAATTTTTATTTATAAATCTTGCAATTTTTAATATACGAACATTGATTAAATTTATAAATAATGCTAAAATAATTGAAGTTAATTAAATTAGGAGCGTACAATAATGGAACGAAGTATTAATGATGAATCAAAGGATTTAATGAAATTAATTCAAATGAGATTTCCTAGATTAAGTAAAGGTCAAAAATTAATTGCTGAATACATATTAAAAAATTATGATAAAGCAGCATTTATGACAGCCGCTAAACTAGGAACTTCAGTTGGAGTTTCAGAGTCAACTGTAGTAAGGTTTGCAATAGAATTAGGTTTTTCAGGATATCCTAAACTTCAAAAGTCTCTTCAAGAGTTAATAAAAAACAAATTAACAACAGTACAAAGATTGGAGTTATCTAGTGACTATATAACTGAAGGTCATGCTTTAAAAGGTGTTTTAAAAGCAGATATGGAAAACATTCGATCTACAATGGAAAAAATCGATTATAATACATTTGAAGATGTTGTTAATAATATTTTTACGGCTAAGAGAATTTATATAATAGGTCTTAGAAGCTCAATGGCATTAGCTGAATTTTTAGGTTTCTATTTAAATATTATTTTACAAAATGTAAAAACTGTTGGTTATGGCATTTCTGATATCTTTGAACAAATGATAAATGTTGGTGAAGGAGATTTAGTAATAGGAATTGGTTTCCCGCGTTATGCTAGTAGAACAATAGATGCTTTAGCATTTGCTCAAGATAGAGGTGCAACAGTTGTCTCTGTAACAGATAGCTTTTTATCTCCATTAGCAACAAGAGCTGATTATGCATTAATTGCTCAAAGTAATATGGCGTCTTTTGTTGACTCTTTAGTAGCCCCATTATCAGTAATAAATGCTTTAATAATAGCTGTTGGAATGAGAGAAAAAGAAAACATTTCTTCTACATTTAATAGTCTTGAAGAAATATGGCAAGAATACAATGTCTACTCCTATAATAATAGAAATGTAGGAGATGATTAAGATATTTTATTCTAAAAGAGGAGGAATTAACAAATGTTAATTCCTTTAGTTATTATAAATAAAATTTTAGGAGGATTTCAAATGGCAAAAGTCATTGTAATAGGCGCTGGCCCTGCAGGAATAATGGCCGCAATTACTGCCTCTAAAAATCATGAAGTTATTCTTTTAGACGGAAATGATAGAGTTGGTAAAAAACTTTTTATAACAGGTAAAGGTAGATGTAATGTTACAAATGCTAAAGATATAAGTGAATTTTTTGATTATATTTATGGGAACCCTCATTTTCTATATAGCTCACTTTATTCCTTTACAAATGAAGATACTATAAACTTTTTTGAAAACCAAGGAATTAAATTAAAAACAGAACGTGGTGGAAGGATATTCCCATTATCTGATAAGTCATCTGATATTATAAAAGGACTTTCTAATGGATTAAAAGACAATAATGTTCAAGTTAAACTAAACTCTAAAGTAACTAATATTTTATCTAAAAACGATAGAATATTAGGCGTTGAAATAAATAACTCTCAGAAAATAATGGGAGATCATTTCATTATAGCCACTGGTGGGGCTTCTTACCCACTTACAGGATCTAGAGGGGAAGGGCATGTTTTTGCAAAAAAACTTGGACATAGCATAATTGATTTAAAACCTTCATTAGTTCCTATTGAATTAAATGAAAAATGGCTAAAGGAATTAATGGGGTTATCTCTTAAAAATATTTCATTAAGTATTTTAAAAAATAACAAAATTTTATATAAAGAACAAGGGGAAATGCTATTCACAAGCTTTGGTATGTCTGGTCCATTAGTATTAAAAGGTTCAAGGTTTATAAAAAATGATTCAAGTTATATAGCTTTGCTCGATTTAAAGCCAGCATTAGAAACTAACGAACTTGATAAAAGAATTCAAAAGGATTTTTTAAAGTATCAAAACAAAGAATTTAAAAATTCTTTAAATGATTTATTGCCTCAAAAGATAATTCCTTTAATAATTAAATTAAGTGGCATTCCAGAGGATAAAAAAGTAAATGTTATAACTAAAGAGGAAAGAAAAAATCTTGTACATATAATTAAAAATATTAAAATGGATATTAAAGGATTAAGACCTATTGAAGAGGCAATAGTAACAGCTGGTGGTGTTAATACATTAGAAATTGATCCATCTACTATGAAATCAAAGTTAATTACAAACTTATCATTTGCAGGTGAAGTTATAGATGTGGATGCATTTACTGGCGGTTATAATGTACAAATAGCGTTATCAACTGGATATATTGCAGGAAGCAATATTTAATAATATTCTAAAGTAAAATTTCGTTATTGGAAGCTATACAGAATTTATTCTTACAATTATTAGTTTAAATATCAAGTTTCCTTTAACGATTGTTATATTTTAATTTTAATTATATAATTAATAAGAACATAAGATAGAGGTTTTATTTGAAAGGTGGAAAAATTATTATGAGAATATCAGTAGCAATAGATGGACCAGCTGGTGCGGGGAAAAGTACAATAGCTAAATTAGTAGGCAAAAAATTTGATTTAATGTATATAAATACTGGAGCAATGTACAGAGCTGTAGCTTTATTAGCTAAAAGAAATGATATCGATACTACTAATATTGATGCATTAATGACAATGATAGATAACATGGAAATGCATTTTGAAAATGATGATTTAATATTAGATGGTGTTAACATTCAAAATGAAATAACAATGCCAGAAATAAGTGAAATAGTTTCTAACTATGCTTCTATTCCTGAGGTAAGAAGTAAGCTTGTTACTTTACAAAGAAAAATGTCAGAAAAATATAATGTAATTATGGATGGTAGAGATATTGGAACAGTAGTATTAAAAAATTCCAAATTTAAGTTTTTCCTAACAGCATCACCAGAAGAAAGAGCAAGAAGAAGATACACAGAACTTTTAAACAGAGGCTTAGATGTTAATTATGATAAACTTTTAGAAGATATAATAAAAAGAGACCACATAGATAGTACTCGTGCTGTTGATCCATTAAAAAAGGCTGATGATGCTATAGAAATTGATAGTTCTAATTACAATATTGCTGAAGTGACTGAAATAATTTGTAATTTTATAGAAAATGCTTTACAATAGATTAAGAGATATCATTTAAAAACTAAAGATATAGGAGAAAATTTATGAAGGTATTATTAGCTGAAAATGCTGGCTTTTGTTTTGGAGTTAAAAGAGCAGTAGATGAAGCAATAAAAACTCAAAAACAATTTAATAAAAAAATATATACATTAGGCCCATTAATACATAATGGTGATGTAGTACGATACTTAGAAGAAAATAGTATATATGCAATAGACCTAAATGACATAGATACTCTAAGTAAGGGAGATGTTATCTTAATAAGATCTCATGGCGTATCAAAAAAAACATTTGATGATTTAAATGAAAAAGGATTAATTGTTATAAATGCAACATGTCCATTTGTAACTAATATTCAACAAAAAGTTAATAAATTCTCACGTGAAGGATATAAAATTGTTATTCTTGGCGATGAAAAACATCCTGAGGTTGTTGGTATTAATGGTTGGTGTAATAATGATGCCATAATTACTAATGATGGTAGCTTTAAAGATCATCTTCCTAATAAGGTCTGTGTAGTTTCCCAAACTACAGAAAAAGAAGAAAATTGGGATAAAACAATGGCTAATTTATCTAAGGAATCAATTGAAGAATTAAAATCTTTTAATACAATTTGTGCCGCAACTGAAGAAAGACAAAAAAGTGTATATGATTTATCAAAAAATGTTGACTTCATGATTGTTATAGGTGGTAAGCATAGCTCAAACACAACTAAGCTATATCAAATAGCTAAAGCAAATTGTGATAATACAATTCATATTGAAAATGCTAGTGAATTACCTAAAGATTTATTAGAAAATAAGAATATTAAAAATATTGGTATAACAGCTGGAGCTTCAACTCCAGATTGGATTATAAAGGAAGTAGTCAAAATTATGGAGGGATTATAAAAATGGAAGAACAATTATTATTAATGAATGAAATGGACAGAAGATTTAAGATTGGTGATGAAATTGAAGGAGAAATACTTTCAATAAAGGATGGGCAATTACAAATATCATTAGTTGGATATAAGTCTGATGGAGTAATTCCTTTTAAAGAATTAACATCTGAAGATAGACTTGATTCATTATTAGAAACTTTAAAAGTTGGAGATACAATAAAAGCTAAGGTAATAAAGTTAAAAAATGAAGATAACTATGTAGTTTTATCTAGATTAGAATATGAAAAAGAAGAAACATTATCTAAGTTAGAAGATTTATTCAATAATAAATCTGAATTTGATGTTGTTATTAAAGAGGCTAAAGAAAAAGGGTTAGTAGCATACTATAATGGTGTTAGAATATTCATCCCTGCATCTCAAATAGATACAAAATATGTTGAAAATAAAGAAAGTCTAGTTGGAACTTCTTTAACTGTAAGATTAATTGATTTTTCAAGAGATAATCTTTCAAAGATAGTTGCATCAAGAAGAATAATATTAGAAGAAGCTAAAGCTGAAAAAGAAAAGTTGGCTTGGGATTCATTACATGAAGGTGATGTTGTAAAAGCTGAAATTAAAAGATTCACTAAATTTGGTGCTTTTGCAGAAATTAATGGTATTGATGGTTTAATCCACTTATCTCAACTTTCATGGAAACATGTTAATTCTTGCGAAGAAATATTAAAAATCGGTGAAATAGTTGATGTTAAAATTTTAAGCTTAGATAAAGAACAAAAGAAACTATCTTTAAGTATAAAAGCTTTAACTCCAGAACCATGGAGCGTAGTAGATGAAAAATATGCTATTAACTCAGCTGTTTTAGGGAAAGTAGTTAGAATTAATGATTTTGGTGCTTTTGTAGAATTAGAACCAGGAATCGATGGATTAGTTCACATATCTAAAATAAGCCATGATCACATTAAACATCCTTCTGAAGTATTAAAAATAGATGAAGAAGTTAAATGTATAATATTAAGTATTGATAAAGAAAATAAAAGAATTGCATTAAGTATAAAAGATGCACAATAATTTTTAGCAATAAAAAAAAAGATTACACATATATATAAGTGTAATCTTTTTATATATTAAGGGTTATGAGAAAATAAAAAATTAGGGGTTAAGTATGGTATTGTTAGAAAGGTTGTCTAGTAATAATTTTGAGAATTTTAAAACTTTAAATTTAGAGAGATTCAGTAAAGAAAACTACGATAAAAACTTTTTTGAATACTATGAAAAAGAAAAATTTTTTTTAAAAATTTTTTTAAAAAAGTTTGTTAAACTATTTATTTATAATAAAAATGTTATAGGCTATATATGGTATGAAGTTCCAGTAGAAATTCCAGTTCGAGTATGGTCATTATATGTTAAGCCAGAATATTTAGCTCTATTATCACCTAACATTCTAAATAGCTTCAATAACACTATTCTCTCTTATGAAACTTGTGATAATAAAACTAATAATGAAATGCTTTCAAAGTTAGGATTTAAAAAAGTAAAACCTTCAATTTTGATGATTATGAATTTAAAAAATTATAATAAAACACAACAAACAGATAATCTAATATCTTCATTAAAATATAATAAAGATTTGTTAAAGAAAATAAACATATTATATAATTCTAATATAGATGAGGTGAAAATCTCTATAGAAAAAGTTGTTTTAAAAAAAGATGAAGAACTGCGATGCAAATTACAAAATTCTATTTTTTCCTCTTCTACTCGAGTTCCTTTAGAAGTCGAAGATATCGAAAATGACATAGAACAAGAGTATTATATTGAAGATTTATCACTTTTTATTAAAGCTAATAATATAGCTATTGGATATGGTCAAATAATTTATAATAGAGACATGTATACTGTTGTTAACTTTGGTATAATAAAAGACTTTAGGAATTATGGGTTTGGTAAAATTTTATTAAACCAATTAATTCAAACAGCTAGGAATATGAATATTGATGATTTATTTATAAGAGTTGAGGAAACTAATTATAGTGCATTAAAATTATATAATTGGATTGGATTTACTCCTAAATCTATAATTAATAGATGGGAAAGATAAAAATAAAATTTATAATTTTTAATTATTTTTCTTTACACATATTAAATTTTTATAAGTGATAGTTAAATCTATCCTTATTTTTTTACATAAAAAAGCATTAAAGAAAAAAATACTAAGCGGTTTAGTATTTATTTTTTACAAAATATTATGTTATAATACATTAAGAATTGAATATATAAGTAACAATGGAGGAAATTTTTTATGGTTAACGAAATAAATAATAATTTATTAAAATACTATATAGAAAC
The DNA here is from genome assembly GCA_900543325.1 of uncultured Clostridium sp. GTDB lineage: Bacteria > Bacillota > Clostridia > Clostridiales > Clostridiaceae > Clostridium. Next base: position 7,801 of record UQQU01000001.1, read on the forward strand.
TTGGGGCTGCCAAATGAATGAAGAGGATTCAGAGAAACTTTCAGGTATGCTTAAAAGACTTGGATATACAAGAACAGAAGATAAAAATGAAGCAGGAATAATTTTATATAACACTTGTTGTGTTAGAGAAAATGCTGAAAATAAAGTATTTGGTAACTTAGGTCAATTAAAAAAATTAAAAGAGAAAAATCCTGATTTAATAATTGGTATATGTGGTTGTATGATGCAACAAGAAGGCATGGCTGATAAAATATTAAAGCAATTCCCATATGTTAATATTATATTTGGAACTCACAATGCATATAAATTCCCTGAATACTTAAATAGAGTAAGAACAGAAGGAGTTCAAATAAAAGAAATATTCAATAAAGAAGAGGAAATTGTTGAAGGTTTACCAATAGATAGACAAAGTGATGTAAAAGCATTTGTAACTATTATGTATGGATGTAACAACTTCTGTACTTATTGTATAGTACCATTCGTAAGAGGTAGAGAAAGATCAAGAAAGCCTGAAGATATAATAAATGAAATAAAGGATTTAGTTTCAAAAGGATATAAAGAAGTTACTTTACTTGGTCAAAATGTTAACTCTTATGGAAAAGGACTAGAAAATGAAGTTTCATTTGCAGAACTTTTAAGAATGATAAATGAAATTGATGGCTTAGAAAGAGTTAGATTTATGACATCTCATCCAAAAGATCTAAATGAAGATGTTATTAAAGCCATTAAAGAATGTGGTAAGTTATGTGAACAAATTCACTTACCTGTACAAAGTGGATCTGATAGAATATTAAAGAAAATGAATAGACATTATACAAGAGAATATTATATGTCTTTAGTAAATAAGATTAAACAAGAAATACCAGATGTAGCTATAACAACAGATATAATTGTTGGATTCCCTGGTGAAACTGAAGAGGACTTCTTAGATACTTTAAATTTAGTAAAAGAAGTACAATATGATTCAGCATTTACATTTATATATTCTAGAAGAAATAATACACCTGCTGATATGATGTTAAATCAAGTTTCTGAAGAAGATAAACACCATAGATTCAACAGATTAGTTGAAGCTGTAAATAATGGTGTTATAGCTAAGAATAAAGCTTATGATGGTAAAGTTGTTGAAGTATTAGTTGAAGGTACTAGTAAAAATGATGAAAGTAAGCTTTCAGGTAGAACTAGAAATGGTAGATTAGTTAACTTCTCTGGAGAAGGTGTAAAAGTTGGAGACCTAGTAAATGTTAAAATTACTAAAGCACAAAACTTCTCTCTAATTGGTGAAGCTATAAAATAGTTTTTAGGATAACTTCTATATAGAAGTTATCCTTTTTTATATTAACTATTTTATATCACACCTTACACATTATAATAACAGTATTTATAATTAAATTTATATATAAAAATCAAAAATATTGATTTAAGTAAAAGTACTCAAAATTACAAAAATTACTTTCATTTTTATTACTTTCTATTAATTTAGAAATGTTGTATAATTGTTGATAAACGGCTAAGATATCGAATTTAGCATATAAACTATAACTGAGGTGATTAACATGGGTTTAACTCCAATGATGAGACAATATATGGAGATAAAGGATAAGTATCAAGACTGTATCCTTTTCTATAGATTAGGTGACTTTTATGAAATGTTCTTTGAAGATGCAAAAACTGCTTCTAAAGAACTAGAATTAGTTTTAACAGGAAGAGAGTGTGGACTAGAAGAAAGAGCCCCTATGTGTGGTATTCCTTTCCATGCAGCTTCAAACTATATTTCTAGACTAGTAGCTAAAGGATATAAAGTTGGTATATGTGAGCAAATAGAAGATCCAGCACAAGCTAAAGGGATTGTTAAGAGAGACGTAATAAAAGTTATTACACCAGGAACATTCTCAGAAGCAAACGGAGAAGAGGAATATAAAAATACATATATAATGTCTATATATAACCAAGATGGATATTATGGAATTGCATCATCAGATATTTCTACTGGTGAATTCAAAACTACTTTCTTTAAAGAATTAAAAACAACTCTTTTAGATGAAGTATCTAAAATTTCACCTAAAGAAGTAATTGTAGATTTAAACTTTGATGAAGAGTTAATAAAAGAGATTCATAATATAAGCAATGCATTAATAACAAAAAAAGATATACTTCACTTTAACTGTACCGACGATGAACTTATAAATCAATTTAGTGAAGTAGAAGTTGCTGGATTAGACTTAAGAAGTAAAATAGCCTCTTCTGTATTATTAAAATATATATTAGATACTCAAAAAATGAGCCTTTCTAATATAAATATTCTTGAAACTTACGATATAGTTAATTATATGACTATAGATAGTAGTTCTAGAAGAAATTTAGAGTTAACAGAAAATCTTAAAGAAAAATCAAAAAAAGGTAGTTTAATTTGGGTTTTAGATAAAACATCTACTACAATGGGAGGAAGAACTTTAAGAAAATGGATAGAAGAGCCTCTAATCAATATAGATGAGATTAATAATAGATTAAATTCTGTAGATGAATTATTTAATAACATTTACTTTACGGAAGAATTACGTGAAGCTCTAAGAGATATCTATGATATTGAAAGAATAGTAGGTAAGATCTCTAACAAAAATGTAAACGCAAAAGATTTAGTATCTTTAAATATATCATTAAAAAAATTACCTGAAATAAAAGAAAGACTATCTGTGTGTAAAGCAGATTTATTAAGTAAATGGTATAAAAACTTAGATGTATTAGAGGATATAAGCACATTACTTTCAAAAGCCTTATTAGATGATCCTGCAACTTCTATTAAAGAAGGTAATATAATAAGAACTGGTTATTCTGACAAAGTAGATGAACTAAGAGAGGCAAAATTAAACGGTAAACAATGGATTGCTTCACTAGAAAGTAAAGAAAGAGAATTTACTGGAATCAAATCACTAAAAATAGGATATAATAAAGTTTTTGGGTATTATATAGAAATTTCTAAGGCTAACTATAACTTAATACCTGAAGGAAGATATATAAGAAAACAAACTTTAGCAAATGCTGAACGTTATATTACAGAAGAACTTAAGGTAGTTGAGGAAAAAATTCTTGGTGCTGACGAACATTTAATGGCACTTGAATATGAACTATTTGTAGAGTTAAGAGATAAAGTAGAAGGTCAAATTCCTAGATTAAAAAATAGTGCTAATATAATATCATCATTAGATGCCCTTACTACTTTAGCTAAAGTTGCTGTTGATAATGATTATATTAGACCTACTATAAATAATGAAGGAGTAATAGAAATAGAAGATGGTAGACATCCTGTGGTAGAAAAGGTAATAGGTAACGGAGAGTTTGTATCTAATAATACATGTATTAATAAACATGATAATAGATTACTTTTAATAACAGGACCTAATATGGCTGGTAAATCAACTTATATGAGACAGGTTGCATTAATTACTCTTATGGCCCAAATAGGTTCATTTGTACCTGCTAAAAGGGCTAATATATCTGTTTGTGATAAAATCTTTACAAGAATAGGTGCATCAGATGATTTAGCTGGTGGTAAATCGACATTCATGGTAGAAATGTGGGAAGTATCTAATATATTAAAAAATGCTACCCCTAATAGTTTAGTATTATTAGATGAAGTTGGAAGAGGAACATCAACTTATGATGGTTTAAGTATTGCATGGTCTGTCATAGAATATATCTCTAAAAATAATAACTTAAAGTGTAAAACACTATTTGCTACTCACTATCATGAACTAACTAAACTAGAAGGAATAATTGATGGTGTTAAAAACTATTCAGTTGCTGTTAAAGAAACTGATGAGCAAGTTATTTTCTTAAGAAAGATAGTTGAAGGAGGAGCAGATCAATCTTATGGTATTGAGGTTGCTAAACTTGCTGGATTACCGTTGGAAGTAATAGATAGAGCCAAACATATATTAGCTAAATTAGAAAATGAAAAATCAATAGAAATAGATAAACTATTTAATAATTATAAAGAAAAAGAAGCGTCAATAAAATCTGAAAATATTAATGAAAAAGAAGTAGCTATAGAAAAGGAAGAAATTATTGTAGAAACTCCTATAGAAGAAGTACCTAAAGAAGAAGTTAAAACAGTTAATGAAGCTACTATAGTTAAAGAAAGCAATGAAGTATTACAAATAGACTTCACTATGCTTGAAAAAGAATCTTTATTATCAGAAATTGCAAATATAGAGGTTATGACTATGACACCTTTAGATGCAATGAATACTTTATTTAAAATAGTTCAAGATGCTAAAAAATTAAAATAGGAGGTGCTCTATGAAAAGAATTAACCTATTAGATGAACATACTTCTAATAAGATAGCTGCAGGGGAAGTTGTAGAGCGACCTTCCTCTGTAGTTAAAGAACTTGTAGAAAACTCTATAGATGCTGGTTCTAAGAATATAACTATTGAAATAGAAGAGGGTGGAATAGCACTTATAAGAGTCATTGATGATGGCTCTGGAGTTCATAACTTAGATATAGAAAAGGCCTTCTTACCACATGCTACATCTAAGATAAAAACTGTTGAAGATATATATTCTATAAACACTTTAGGCTTTAGAGGAGAAGCTTTACCATCTATAGCTTCTGTATCTAAATTAACTTTTAGAAGTAAACCTTCTGAATGTGACTTTGGTAAAGAAATAATTCTAGAAGCTGGCGAAAAGGTATCATTAACTGATATAGGAATGAATAACGGTTCTGTAATGGAAGTTAAAGATTTATTTTTCAATGTTCCTGCTAGAAGAAAATTTTTAAAATCTACTTCAAGGGAAGGTAGTTTAATAAATGATATTATCTTAAGAATAGCTTTATCTAATCCTGATATATCTTTTAAACTATTTAACAATGGTAAAAAGACATTACATACATATGGAGATGGTAACTTAAACAATGTCATAAGAACTATTTACGGTAAAAATATCTCTGAGCATGTATTACCCTTTGAATATGAAGATGAAACTTTAAAGGTTCATGGTTATATAGGAAAAGAAATAATAGCTAGGGGCTCTAGAAACAACGAAAGTATATTTGTTAATAATAGATATATAAAAAATAAAACAATCGTAGCAGCTGTAGAAAATGCATTTAAATCATTCTCAACAGTTAACAAATTCCCTTTCTTTGTACTTTTTATAGATCTGTCACCAGACTCAATAGATGTTAATATACATCCTACAAAAGCGGAAATAAAATTTAAAGACGAAAGAGTTATTTACAAAAGGGTATTTGATGCAGTTCATAATGCTTTAAAAGAAGATATATTTAATTCATTTGCAGTAGAAGATAAATTTGTAAATGAAGAAATTGTTGAGGAGATTAAATTAGATTTAGATACAGCATCTAAAAGTAGTAATATAGATGAACCAATTGTTTCTAATAAAGTTGAACCTTCTATAAAGGATATATATAATAATGTAACTATACATGATGTTGCTAAAGAAGAGGATTTATATAATAAATTAAAGGAATTAAATAAAAATAAAACTATTAATTCTTATAATGATAATATAAATAATAATTCAGAGTCATTAAATAATACAACTATAAATGAAAATACTAATAGTAGTGAGTATTATACTACAAATGATTTTACCTCTTCACAAGCTACTTTACCTACGGTAGAAAAGTCTGATAATTTTAATTCATCTACAGCTTCTATAGAAATAAAAAAAGAAATATCAACAGAAAAAGAAGTAAATAAAGCTAAATTCCCAGATCTAAGAGTTATTGGTCAATTTAGTAAAACTTATATATTGGCTGAATATTTAGATACACTTTATATAATAGACCAACATGCTGCTCATGAAAAAATACTATATGAAAAGTATGTAAAAGATATAGAAAGCAAAGAAATTATAGTACAACAATTACTAATTCCTTGCATAATAGATTTATCTTTAGATGACTATGAATGTTATAAGGAAAATACAGAGATATTCACTAATGCAGGATTTGTTATAGAAGAATTTGGCGGTAATACCATTGCGTTAAAAGAAGTCCCTTACTTTTTAGGAAAACTAGATGCCAAAAACTTCTTATTAAGTATAATTGATAACTTAAAAAACTTAGGTAGCGGTAAAACAGTAGACGTTAAATTAAATAAAATCGCTACTATGGCATGTAAGGCTGCAGTTAAGGCAAATGATTATTTAACACAAATAGAAATGGAAAAACTTATTTCTGATTTAAGATATATAGATAATCCATTTAACTGTCCACATGGAAGGCCTATAATAATTAAATTTACAGAATACGAATTAGATAAAAAGTTTAGAAGGATAGTATAGAAAGGTTTATAATATGAAAAATAAAATATTAGTTTTAGCAGGTCCAACAGCAGTAGGAAAGACAGCTTTATCTATAGAGTTAGCTAAGAAATTAAATGGAGAAATAGTATCAACAGATTCTATGCAAATATATAAATACATGGATATAGGTTCAGCAAAAATAACACCTTCTGAAATGGATGGTATAAAACATCATATGATAGATGTAACGACACCAGATAAACCATTTTCAGTTGTAGATTTTAAAACTTTAGCAGAACCAATAATTGATGATTTATTAACAGAAAATAAGCTTCCTATTTTAACAGGAGGTACAGGGCTTTATATAAATGCATTAACTTGCAATATGAATTTCACTGATGCACCAAGTGATGAAGAATATAGAAAAGAGTTAGAAGCTCTTGCAATAGCTAAAGGAGATATTTATATTCATGAAATGCTAAAGGAAATTGATCCTATAAGTTATAACTCTATTCATCCTAATAATAGGAAGAGGGTAATAAGGGCATTAGAAGTATATAAAGTAACTAATAAGCCATTTAGTTCATTTAATGCTGGTGAAGACTTCTATAAAAGCAAATACGACGTTCATTATTATGTTTTAGATATGAATAGAGAAAGGCTTTATGATAGAATAAATAGAAGAGTAGACATAATGTTTGAAAATGGCCTTCTAGAAGAATGTATTAAATTAAAGGAAAATGGGTATAATTCATCTATGCAGGCAATGCAAGGAATAGGATACAAAGAAGTACTTTTATACCTTGAGAATTCCATAACATTAGAAGAGGCTATAGAAATGATTAAACAAGGTTCTAGAAACTATGCTAAACGTCAATTAACTTGGTTTAGAAAGGATCCAAGAGCTAAATTCTTAAATAAAGATCTATTATCTGATGATGAAATACTTCAAATAATAATAGATGATTTAAATAATTAATAAGTTTATAATTATATAAAAATAAATGCTTAGCCATGGAGGTGGTTATTATGAATAAACAAAGCAATAATATCCAAGATATTTTCTTAAATAACGCAAGAAAAAGTAAAACTTTAGTATCTATTTATTTAGTTAACGGATTCCAATTAAGGGGATTTGTTAAAGGCTTCGATAATTTTACTGTTATTTTAGATTGTGAAGGAAAACAAATGCTAGTATATAAACATTCAATAACAACAATAAATCCATCAAAACCTCTTCCTTTTTTAGATAATGAAAACTTATAGGAACTGCATATAGCAGTTCCTTTTCTCTAAGTGCATTAATTTTATAACTTTTAAATATAAAAAACTTTATATTTAATATATTATTATATATAATAATTATGAAATAATATATAATGGAGGAACTTTAATGTTAAGAGAAACAGAAAAGTTAATGATGGAATCCTACAACATAAAGCCACATGTATTCGAATTATATAAAAAGGCTTTAAGTGATGTAGAAGAGCAATTTAAAATTTATGATGAAATAAGAGAGTATAATCAATTAAAAGTGCTTAATGCATTTCAAGAGGAAAGAATAAGTGATATGCATTTTACAAATTCATCAGGATACGGATATGATGATATTGGTAGAGATACTTTAGATAAAGTATATGCAAGAATATTTAATACTGAAAGTGCTTTAGTTAGACCACACTTTGTAAATGGGACTCATGCTATCGGTTGTGCATTAATGGGAAATTTAAAAACAGGAGATACTATGGTATGTATTACTGGTGCTCCTTATGATACTTTACATAACATAATTGGCATAAGCGGAAAAGAAAATATAGGATCATTAAGAGAGTATGGCGTTAACTATAAACAAGTAGATTTAAAAGATGGTACTTTTGATACTGAAAAGATTATCGAAGTCCTTAAAGAAGATCCTACAATTAAATTAGTACATATACAAAGAAGTACAGGATATGGATGGAGAAAATCATTCTTAGTTTCTGAAATAGGAGAAATAATTTCAAAAATAAAAGAAGTCAGAAGTGATGTTTGCGTTTTTGTAGATAACTGTTATGGAGAATTAATAGATAAAATTGAACCTACAGATGTTGGTGCTGATTTAGTTGCTGGATCACTTATAAAAAATCTAGGTGGTGGAATAGCACCAACTGGTGGGTATGTTGCTGGTAAGGCAAAATACGTAGAGCAAGCAGCTTATAGACTAACAACTCCTGGAATAGGAGGGGAGTGTGGTTCTACATTTGGCGTTATGAGACAACTTTATCAAGGGCTATTCTTAGCACCTCATATAGTTATGGAAGCTCTTAAAGGCGCTGTATTCTGTTCAAGAATAATGGAGATTGCAGGATTTGAAGTTTTACCTAAATATAATGATAAAAGAAGCGATATTATTCAAGCTATTAAATTTAACGATAGAGACAACTTAATAAAATTCTGTAAGGGTATTCAAAAAGGATCTCCTATTGATTCTTATGTTGAATGCGAACCATGGGCAATGCCTGGATATAATGATGAAGTTATAATGGCAGCTGGTGCATTTATTCAAGGTTCATCTATTGAATTATCTGCAGATGCTCCTATAAGAGAACCTTATATAGCATATTTACAAGGTGGTTTAACATTTGACCATGCAAAAATAGGTATATTAATTTCATTAAATAACATAATTTAAGTATTAAAAGAGGCTATAAATTTAATGAGGGCACTGAAAAAGTGCCTTTTATTTTTGCCTAAATTACATGGTAAAAAATGAGAGCCCTTAGAAGCCATTCTAAGGGTTCTCTATTAACTTTTTAGACATATTTGACCTCTGAAATTTTCCTAAAATTTTGATATTTACTCAATAATTTTAGTTTTTCAGTGGCTTCAAATTTAATATAGCCTCTTTTTAAATACTATTTTTATCAATATATAAATCATTCTCTATAGAATCTATATTTTTTTCATCTATATTTATATCTTCTAGATATTCATGACTATCTATATTGGTATCTTCATTTTTTTCATAGTTATCATATAACTCTTCTATTAAAAGCTTTAATTTACTATTAATAATATCATTAGTAAATTCTTCTTCATTCTCTAACTTATCAAATTCACTCCCTACAGTACTTTCTGCAATCCTTTCCTCAATTATTTCAATATTACTATTTTCTAAAGTATTATTTTCAAAAGGATTTTCATTATTAATTAAATAATCATAATTGTTAGGTATAACAAAAAGTTTTTTACATCCTTCTTCATTAGATTTAACAAAAAACTGTAAAACTATATTAAGCAAATCATCCGAAGATAATATAGAATTAGCAAAAGAAAGAGAGTATAAGTATAAATCGAATTCTCCTAAACAGTAAATTACTATTAATGGTAGAATAGAAAACAGTATAAAAGGCATAATCAAATTTAAACATAATAGAGCAGAGTGTATTTCTTCCTTTAATTCACTAGTAACAATTCGTTTATTGTTAAAAAACACCAAGCTATTATTGGTATTTTTAAATGGATTCTTATAAAACAAAGTATGAATAAACTCATGTGGAATTTGAATTAAATAGAAACTAAGAATATAAAAAATTATAAAATTTGCAATTGTTATTTTAATATCCTGAATCGTTGTAGAATAACTACCCAGCATATATCCAAACCCATATCCATATAAAAGAATAAATAGTATTCTTATAAGAATTCGTCTATTTAAATACTTATCTCTATGGTAATCTTCTATCGGGCATATTATATTTTCGCTATCATAATCTCCAGCTTTCTTAATAAACCTACCTAGAGTTATTTTCATACTAATCACACACCTTCGAATTTAAAATAAAAAGAGTCATACAATATTGTATGACTCCTTAAATATTAATATGTCCTAAATAGGCCAACTAATTTGCCCAAAATTATGCAATCATCAACTATAATGGCATCCATATTATCATTTTCTGGTTGTAGTCTAATATGATTTTTTTCTTTATAAAACCTTTTTATAGTGGCTTCATTTTCTATTAATGCAACAACTATCTCACCGTTATTTGCCGTTTTACATTCTTCTATTATAGCCAAATCCCCATCGAATATTCCTGCATTAATCATGCTATCTCCGCTTATATTAAGCATAAACAGTTCTTTATTATGACTTACATAATCAAGTGGAATAGGGAATATATCTTCTACATTTTCATTTGCTAATATTGGTAAACCAGCAGTTACTTTTCCTATTATAGGAACATTAACCATCTCTCTTTTCACTGAATTATCTATTATTTCTAACGCTCTTGGCTTAGTAGGATCTCTTTTTATTAATCCCTTACTTTCTAAACGCTTAAGATGTCCATGAACTGATGATGTAGATTTTAATCCTACAGCTTCGCAAATTTCTCTTACTGAAGGAGGGTATCCTTTGTTATCGGTGTAAGTTTTTAAGAATTCATATATTTCATTTTGTTTTTCGCTTACTTCACGCATTTTCAACACCTCACTTATTTAAATATATTATAACATATACCAATTACAATATCAAACTTATGTTCTTTATAATAATAAATAATATTTATTATTGAAATATAATAAAATAACTGATAGAATGATAAGGTTAATAGAACTAGGTGGTGATTTTATGACTTATAAATATACTGAAGATGATTATTGTGATTTATTTTCTAAAAAAATCTGTGATAATTGTGGAAAATGCTTAGAAGAAGATGGTATTGATATTAGAGCCATCAATATTGATGATATAGCTAAAACTGTTGAAGAAAATGCATTTATTGAAGAAGAACTGAAAAATGCTTTAGATGCATTAAAAGAAGAAGAAAAAGACTCTGAAAATTCTTCTGAAGAAGAAATTACATTAGAAAATTACAACGATATTTTAAATAACCTAGATAACAACGAAGATTATGTTGATGCTTTTGATAATATTGTTTACTTCGATGAACTTGGAGTAGACAACGATACAGAATTAGAAGAATTAACAGAAGAAATTTATCCAGGTATAAGAAAAATGAAAAAATAGAAAATATTAAAATTAAAAGAAACTCTTGGTATTTTTGAGTTTCTTTTAATTTATAAGCTATTTTTTTATCTATTTACTATAAAAATGAACTTTTTACGAGTAGTGAACATACGTTCTTTTATTCATTTTTTATATTAGCAAGTGGATTTGAATTAGCTGCTTCTCTTAAAATCTCTTCATCTATATGAGTATAAATTTGTGTTGTAGATATATTTTCATGACCTAATATACTTTGCAAACTTCTAATATCAACATTCCCATGTTTATACATCAAGGTAGCTGCAGTATGCCTAAGTTTATGAGGAGTATATTTAGCATTTGTTAACCCAGCATTCTTAACATGTTTTTTCACCAATAACTCTACAGTCCTTTTATTTATTGGAGTATTTCTAGAAGATAGAAATAAATATTTTTTATTTTCATCTGTTGCTTTAGAATCATTTCTTTTAGAAAGGTAATTATTTATAGCTGATATACATGCATCATTCAAATAAACAGTACGCTCCTTATTACCTTTTCCTATTATAGTTAGGGTATCTCCCTTTATTTTATCTATTTTTATGGAACACAATTCTGATAAACGCATTCCGCAATTAAGAAATAAAGTTAATATACAATAATCTCTTAAGTAATTGCAATTACAATTATCTAAAGAGGAGAGTAGTGAAACACTTTCATCTAATGTAAGATATATAGGATGCCTTTTATTTATTTTAGGAGATTCTAATTCAGTTGCTGGGTTAGAATTTATTATTTTAGCTTTTCCTTGCAAATAATTAAAGAAAGATTTAAAAGTAGCTACTTTTCTAGCTCTAGCGTAGGCTCCGTTCCCCCTTTGTTTTTCCACAAAAGATAAAAATGCATAAAGATCTGTTAGAGCAATACTTCTTACAAAATCTTCTCCTAGATCATTTATAGGTATATCTTCAAATTCTATATTATCTGGTATGTAATAACCTTTATATACCTTCAAATATTTAAATAATAAGCATAAATCTATTTTATAAGCTTCAATAGTATTTTTTGATTTACCTTTAATAGTTTCTAAGTAATTCAAAAAGTCCATAATAACCTTAGGAAGTTTATTTACTTCTTGAACTTCGATACCAAATCTATTCTTCATATTATTTATATATTTTTCATCATCTTTGATAATTGAATTTATATCAATTTTGCTTTTAGTTTTTTTCACATTTGAATTATGTATTTCAGTCATTTAAATCCCCCTTATATACGATTTAGCATTAATCTCATTATATCATAGGAATTTTATGCTAACAATTAGATTTATTTCGCTAAATGGTTATTTAGCGAAATTATTTTTAGGTTTTTTTCTCTATTTTTTTAGTATTTTAGTCTTTATTAGATATTTATTTTTTCGCCTTCTATATTTATCTTTATGCTTCTTATAAAAACTTCTTTAAAATTTATTTTTATGTTTATCCACCTTAATCTTTTATTAATTGATACTTTCAATTCTATTGAATTTAAAATTTCAACTTTTTCTTAATATTATTAAATCTACATTTTGCGAAAATATAAATTTTAAATTTTATTTAAATTGATATTTTTATTTTTATTGATAAAAAAATAAAACGCATATAAAAATACGTTTTATTTTTCAATTTCTACAATTTTAACAACTAAGTCAGATTTCAACAATTCTGATTTAGAAAAACCTTTTCTAAAATATCGTATTTGCTTATATTTTTCTCCATTCATTTCAAAATCAAGAACATCAATACGATCACCGCTATATATTATTGGTTCCTTTTGGCCTTTAATACTAATCTTAATTTTCATAACTTACTCCTTTGTGTAATTATATATTTAGTATACATCATCATTTTAAATTTATAAAGAAAAAAGGAAAAGTTTATATAAACTTTTCCTCAACTCTATAAATAGATTTTTTACTTCTTGAAAATCCCAAAAGGTTTTCCAACTGGTAAAAATACTCTTCCAAAATGTTTATTTAATACAGCAGCTGCTGAACCATAGAATGACATTATTGCAATTAATAATTCAGACCATGCAGCTATTCCGTGTGTTAATTCTGGCATAATACCAAATGAATTTAATGATAATCCTATAAATAAGAAATCAATTAAAACAAATATTGTAAATAACACTTTGTGAGTTTCCATAGCTCCTATTGTCATAAATACAGTAAATATTAAATAACCTAAGAAAGCAAATCCTAATTGCTTAGTATCTGTAGCTTGAGCTAATTTTTCTCCAAATACTCCATTTTGAATTAACCAAGTGAATCCCATTGAATACCAGAAGAATGCATAAGCACCGAATGCTGTTGCACCAAAAGTATTATCATGTTTAAAATCATTTATACATGCAAATAATTGAGCTGTTGCACCTAAGAATATAGCCCATGGTAATACTAAAGATACCCCTGATGTTAATCCTAATTTTTGAGATGAAGCAACTAACGTTATTATAGCTAGTCCAAATAATCCTAATGCTGACGGATCAGCAGTAACAATTTTTACCTTTTGTGTGTTTTCCATATTTTCCTCCTAAGTAACGTTTATTATGACCTAATCAAGATTATCAGAAACTCAATATCTTGTCAATATTTTATGACCTATTGTTATTATATTCCTCTATCTTTCTAGCTATACCCTCTAAATATTCTTGACGTTCATACTTTTCCAATAACTCTTCTTCCAACTTTGTTTTTTCTTGATCCAATTCATTTAACAAACCATAACTACTAGAGTTCTTATTCATTTCCTCTTCTATTTCAGCTATTTTCATCTCTATAGCTTCAATATCATTATAAATATTTTCAAACTCCTTTTGTTCTTTAAATGTAAATTTAGGTCTTTCATCCTTATTTTTTACATATTCCTTTTTCTTAGTGTTCTCACCTTTAGAAGTTTGTTCTTCTTTTTCTCTTAAAAATTTAATTTCTTTATTTATTAAATAGTCACTATAATTCCCATTATAAATATTAATTAAGCCTTTACTTTCAAAAGAAAAAATCTTATTACAAATTCTATCTAAAAAATATCTATCATGAGAAACAACTATTACAACTCCTACAAATTCATCAATAAAATCTTCTAATATCTTTAGGGTTTCTATATCAAGATCATTTGTAGGCTCATCTAATATAAGAACATTTGGAGCTTCCATTAGAACTCTTAACAAATGTAATCTTCTTCTCTCTCCACCTGATAGCTTTTCAATCATTGTATACTGCATAGTTCCATCAAACAAGAATCTTTCTGCTAGTTGAGATGCACTTATTTTACTTCCATCCTCAGTAGGAATCCATTCCCCACCTTCTTTTATATAATCTATAGCCTTCATTGATAAATCCATATGAGAATCATCTTGTGTAAAAGTAGCTATTTTTACAGTCTCTCCTACTTCTATATCACCATTGTCTGGCATAATGGAACCTTTTATTATATTCAATAATGTTGTCTTACCAACTCCATTATCTCCTATTATTCCAATTCTATCTTCCTTTAAAATAGTATAACTAAATTTGTTTATAAGGTTCTTTTCACCATAACTTTTGCTTATATCATGTAACTCAATAATTTTTTTACCTAATCTAGTTCCTATAAATGACATTTCAAGACTTGGTTTTGGTGCTATGTACTCTTGATTAACTAAATCATCAAATCTTTGAAGTCTAGCTTTTTGCTTTGTTGTTCTAGCTTTAGCTCCTCTTCTTACCCATTGCAATTCTTTTGCAATTAACTTTTGTCTTTTTTCTTCTGATACAGCTTCTATTTCTAATCTTTCAGCTTTCTTCTCTAAAAAATCACTATAATTACCTACGTATTGATATATATTTCCTCTATCTAATTCTAATATCTTATTAGATACTCTATCTAAGAAATATCTATCATGTGTAATCATTAACAAAGCCCCTTTACGGCTATTTAAATATTCTTCTAACCATTCTATAGAATCAGAATCTAAATGGTTTGTAGGCTCATCTAGAACTAATAGTTCACAAGGTTTAATTAAAGCTGAAGCTAAAAATACTCTTTTCTTTTGCCCCCCAGATAAAGCACCCATTTTCATTGCATAATCTGTTATTCCAAGTTTGTTTAATATTACCTTTACTTCACTTTCTAAATTCCATAAGTTTAATGTATCTATTTTCTCTTGTATTTTAATTAACTTATTATTATCTTCTTCATTAAAGCCATTATTACTTATTTTTTCAAGTAATTCTTCATATTCCATTAGCAACTTCATCTCAGGCGTATCACCTTTAAATATCTGTTGTAGTACAGTTGCATCAGCATCAAATTCAGAGTTTTGCTCTAGATACTCTACTCTCACACCTTTTCCTTTAGTTATAACTCCATCAAAGAACTCATCTCTACCAGTAACAATCTTTAATAAAGTAGACTTTCCACTACCATTAAGACCAATAATTCCAATTTTATCTCCTTCATTAATACCAAAAGATACATTATTTAATAATATTTTTTCACTATAAGTTTTGCTAATATTTTCAACATTTAATAAATTCATTTCTTTCTCCTTTGATTATTCATTTCATTCACTAATTTTATCATATTTTAATAATACAGTTCAAATTTAATACAAAATTAATGGCACCTTTTATAGATGCCATTTCAATAAATTTAATTATTCATTTAATAATTTGTGTATTTTCTGAACCTCTTCATTTTTATTCATCCACCAGTTTCTATACCATACAAAAATCACTTTACAACCTGAATTCATTAAATCTATTATTTTAATTAATTCTTTAAAATCAAAAAACTCTTTATTATTTATATATATAACTTTATTTTCTGCTTTTCCAAAATCAACATATATAATTGAAATATCATCTTCTTTTTGAAAAATAGTATATCCTAAATTATTAAGCATTTTAAATATACTTCGATCTAACTTTTCATTACAAACTTCATCACACTTTATTTCTTTATTCTCTGATATATCCATTAAATCTGATTGTTCAACAATTAGACTAAATACTTCATCTATCTTTTCTTTATTTTCTATATATTGATTTTCATCTAAAATAGCTATGGGAAATATCTTTAATAAAAACTCTACATTTTCTTCGTTATATCTCGCATTAATTAATTTATCAATATCTAGTGTATCTAATTTCATATTATTTTCTTTAGCAAACCTATTAGTTTCTTTATTACAATTTTTTCTTAAAGCTTGTAATAATATTTTATGATATGATTTTAATGCTCCATTTAATCTATCTATTTTTTCATATAGCTTATTATAAGAATTTATGGTATCCATATTATCATTCTCTATAGCTTCTATCTGCTTATAGCAGTAATATTTAGGAATAAATTCTAATATACTATTTAAATCATTTTTATTATTTAATTTTTCATATATATAATTTAAAAGCTCCTTTGAAAACTCACTCAGCATTTCAATATTATTTTCCACTTCTAAGTAATCTTTATATATAGATAACGTTTCTTTAACATACTTTATATAGTTATATAGCTCCTCTTCATTTACAATCCTATTATTTATTTCATCTAAAACTTCATCTTTATAAACCTGCTTTATAAAAGAAAATGATTTTGAAAACATATTTAAATTTTCTATATTTTCAATGTATTGATTATATATTAATTTTTCTTTTTCATCATATTCTTCATATAACTTTTTTTTCCTTATAGTCATTTCCTTATATTTTTTAATTCCAAGGCATTTATACCATTTAAAACTTTCTGCCTTATTAAGAATTTCTTTATTATATTTGTAATTTATACTTTTTACTAACTCTTTAATTTGATCATCACTATATTTTTTATAATATACTTTTTCACTTTGAAAATCTTTTGTATATTCATTAAAATAAATCGGTGGTATAAATGCAAAGTTGTTATTTAAAATTCCACTTAATTTACTTATAACCTTATTGATATCATCTTTATTAATATTATTTTTTATTATATCAAATTTTCTATTATTCTTAAATTTCTTATATTTAATAAAACTATTTACATATTTATTTTTTATTAAATAATCAACCTCTTTAATTATTTTCGAACTATCACCTTCTATAACTATTGGAGATTTACTCAATATAGAATAGTAGTCAAACTCCTTATCTTTAAATTCAATACTTTTATTAGTAATTGAATATAAATCATTTAAAGAATAACTCATTTCACTCCTATCAACAAATGCAGAAAATATTTTTATAATATTTTCTGCATTATTATTTATTTGTCTTCTTAAAACTATCATCTTTTTAATCTCTAAATCTCCATCATTATCATCTTGTTCAATCTCATTAATAATTTCATATAATCTTTTCTTGTCAAATTTATTTATTATAAAATCATTAAAATAATTAATAATTTCATTAAGTTCTTCATTTCTCTTTATTATCGCAACATTCTTTTTATTTATTAAATTTTCAATGATATCATCAAAAGCTTTATTATTTAACATAAGTTTATAAATGCTATTCATAATAAATTTCCCCTTATACTATTATTACTATAAGATATGATTTTCCTATTAATTACATTACTCTCATTAATAATTTAATAGAAAAACTCGCTTTAAGCATAATACTATGCCTAAAGCGAGTTTCTCTAAAAATAATTAAACATTAATTTCACTTTTTATATCTAAAGCATCTTTATTTTCTTTTATAATAGGTTCAACATACTCTTCTATAAATTCGACAACTTGACTTGGAGCTCTTCCAACGAATTTTTGAGGATCTATGATAGCTAAGATTTCTTCTTTACTTAAATTAAATAATTCATCTGCTATAATTCTCTCGATTAAGTCATTGTTTAATCCTTCTCCCTTAACTCTTTGAGATGCAGCCATAGAATGTACTCTTATTCTCTCATGTAATTCTTGTCTATCTCCACCTTTTTTAACAGATTCCATCATTATATTTTCTGTAGCCATAAATGGTAATTCATTATTAACATGACTAGCAATTACCTTTTCGTATACAACCATATTTTCAGCTATATTAATATATAAATTTAATACACCATCTAACGCTAAAAAAGCTTCTGCAACAGATATTCTCTTATTAGCAGAATCATCTAATGTTCTTTCAAACCATTGTGTAGATGCTGTTATTGCAGGATTTAACGCATTTACAATTACCGTTCTTGCTAAAGCACCAATTCTTTCACTTCTCATAGGATTTCTCTTATAAGCCATTGCAGAAGATCCTATTTGATGTTTTTCGAATGGTTCCTCTATCTCCTTCATACTTTGTAATAATCTTAAATCATTACTAAACTTATAAGCACTTTGAGCTACTTCAGATAATGTATTTAATACTATTGAATCAACTTTTCTTGGATATGTTTGACCAGTTACTCCATAACTCTTATCAAATCCCATTTTTTCAGCAACATATGTATCTAACGCCTTAACCTTATTTTCATCACCTTCGAATAAATTCATAAAGCTAGCTTGAGTACCAGTTGTCCCTTTTACCCCTCTTAATTTTAATTTACTTAATAAAAAGTCTATATTTTCTATATCTAATACTAAGTCCTGCATCCATAGCGAAGCTCTTTTACCTACAGTTGTTAATTGAGCTGGTTGAAAGTGTGTAAATCCTAAAGTAGGCATATCTTTATATTTCATTGCAAAATTAGAAAGATGATATAATACAGTAACTATTTTCTTCTTAGTTAATAATAAGGCATCTCTCATTATTATTATATCAGTATTATCCCCAACATAGCAGCTAGTAGCCCCTAAATGTATTATCCCTTTCGCATTTGGACATTGTAATCCATATGCATGCACATGACTCATAACATCATGTCTTACTTCTTTTTCTTTCTTTATTGCTTCTTCATAATTTATATTATTTATATTAGATTTTAATTCATTTATTTGTTCATCTGTAATATTTAACCCTAATTCTTTTTCACCTTCAGCTAAAGCAACCCAAAGCTTTCTCCAAGTTGAAAATTTCATATCATCAGAAAATATATAACTCATTTCCTTTGATGCATATCTTGAGTTTAATGGCGAATTGTATAGATTTGTCATTTAAATACCTCCGAATGTTATCTATTATTAATATAATATAATTCGTATTATACCATATTTTTATTTATTTTGTTAGTTATATTTCAAAAAAAATTTTCATATTATTTTATTGAATAATACAATACGGAGGATTTATTATGTGTAAGTTAAACTTCTTTGATAAGCTATCTGCTATACTCGTTTTATTAGGTGCAATTAACTGTGGTGGTATAGGACTTTTTACTACTAATATTATAGCTTCTTTAGTAGGTAATAATGTTATTATATTTAGAATAATATATATATTAATCCTAATAGGCGCTATTGACCTAATTTCTCTTCTGTTTAGATGTAATATCTTTAAAACAATAAACAATAATTAACTTAACTACATAAAAAATGGAAAAATAAAAAAAGTGCATAAAGCACTTTTTTTATTTTAGTCTTCTAAAGTTTCGATTAATTTAGCAATTTCTTCAGCTGCTAAAGTTTCATCATCACCGCTAGCTGTTACTGTGATGTTAGCTCCTTTAGTAACTCCTAATGATAAAACACCGATTAAGCTTTTAACATTAGCTTTCTTTCCGTTAAATTCAATGCTTACGTCTGATTTGAAAGATGAAGCCTTCTTAACTAATAAAGTCGCTGGTCTTGCGTGTAAACCAGTTCCATTGTTTACTATCACTTCTTTAGATACCATTAAACACACCTCTTTACGTATAATATATTATATTATATATCTAACGATTACATTATATACTGTCTTTTAAATAATTTCAATACTAAAATACTTTTTAATAAAAAAGTTAAGCATTTTTTATTCTCAAATATGTTTTTTATTTACTTATCTAGGTTGAACAATTAATTTTATTGCAGTTCTTTCCTCTCCATCAATTTCAATATCTGTAAAGGCAGGCACACATACTATATCTCTTCCACTTGGTGCTACAAAGCCCCTTGCAATTGCTATAGCCTTTACCGCTTGATTTATTGCACCTGCACCTACAGCTTGTATTTCTACAATATTCTTTTCTTTAATTATTGCTGCTAGAGCACCTGCCACTGAATTTGGGTTAGATTTTGTTGATACTTTTAATACTTCCATTTGTATTTCTACCTCCTAATTTTAAAATCGTTTACATCTAATAACGTATAGTTACTTATATGATTATATATTCTACAAAATACTTAAATCTCCTTCTTTTATTTAAAAAAAATTTATAAATAAAAAAAATACATTTTGTAATAATACAAAATGTATTTTTTATTTATTTAGCAAAATCCACAGCTCTTATTTCTCTTATTACATTAATCTTAATTTGCCCTGGATACTCTAATTGTTCTTCAACACTTTTAGCTAAATCACGAGCTAATTCAATAGAACCAGCATCGTCTAATTGTTCTGGTTTAACCATGATTCTAATTTCTCTTCCAGCTTGAATGGCATATGACTTATCTACGCCCTCATAAGAATTTGCAATTTCTTCAAGTTTCTCTAATCTCTTAATATAAGCTTCTAGCGTTTCTCTTCTTGCACCAGGTCTAGCTGCTGATATTGCATCAGCTGCTTGAACTAAAACAGCCTCTAAAGACATCATTTCAACATCACCATGGTGCGCTGCAATAGCATTAACAACTAAAGGTGATTCATGATACTTTTTAGCAAAATCCCCACCAATTAAAGCATGAGGTCCTTCTTGCTCTTGATCTATTGCTTTACCAATGTCATGCAATAATCCAGCCCTTTTAGCTAAATTTACATCAAGACCTAATTCTGAAGCCATTACGCTTGCTAAGTATGCAACTTCTATTGAATGTTTTAACACATTTTGACCATAGCTAGTTCTATACTTTAATCTTCCTAAAAGTCTTATAATTTCAGGATGTAAACCATGTACACCTGTTTCTAAAGTCGCTTGTTCGCCTTCTTCTTTAATATCATTTTCAACATCTTTTTTGGCTCTTTCAACCATTTCCTCAATTCTAGCTGGATGTATTCTTCCATCTACAATCAATTTTTCAAGTGCTATTCTAGCTACTTCTCTTCTTATAGGATCGAAACTAGATAAAATAACCGCTTCTGGAGTATCATCAATTATTAAATCTACTCCTGTTAATGTTTCGAGTGTTCTTATGTTTCTACCTTCTCTTCCAATAATTCTGCCTTTCATTTCATCATTTGGTAATGCAACCACATGAACTGTTGATTCAGATACATGATCAGCTGCACATCTTTGAATTGCAGTAGTTATAATTTCTCTAGACTTTTTATCAGCCTCTTCTTTAGCTTTTGATTCAATTTCTTTAATCAATAAAGCTGCATCATGAGAAACTTCCTTTCTAACTTCTCCTAGAAGAATTTCTTTAGCTTCTTCTGATGTTAAGTTTGAAATTCTCTCTAATTCTTCTCTTCTTTTTGCATATAACTGCTGAACATTTTCTTCCATTTGATCAATTTCTTGCAATCTCTTATTGATAGTTTCTTCTTTCTTTTCTAAAAGATCACTCTTTTTGTCTAAAGATTCTTCTCTTTGAAGAATTCTTCTTTCAAGCCTTTGAATTTCATTTCTTCTCTCACGAGAATCTCTGTCTAAATCATTTCTTAGTCTGTGAACCTCTTCTTTAGCCTCTAAAATAGCTTCCTTTTTAGTCGCTTCAGCTTCTCTTTTAGCTTTTTCCACTAAATCATCAGCTTCTTTTTCTAAAAATAAAACTTTCTTTTGCGTGGCTTTTTGTATAGCTTTGTATACGATAAAACCGAATACTACTAATAATAAAATATCAACCAATATCATTGGTAATATATTATTCAAATTAACACCTCCTCGCATAAATCTCTATTTATATTTGAATAGAGAACGTCTAGGTGCCATATTATTCTCACTGTCCCTATGAATATGATAAACCAGTATTTGTTATTATTTTACCTTAAAAACAAAATTATGTCAAGATTAGTTGATTGTTATATGCCCATACGAAATTATAGACATACACTTCTTTTTTAGTATTCCCTATTTAAATAGATATATTAAAGGGACTATATAAATAATATTAATTATATAGTCCCTTTAATTACTTATTTATTTTCTTTTTTATCTATTTTTTTACTTTTATCTTCCATTAACGGTAATTCATATTTTGCTCTTATCTTATTTTCAATTTCTAATGCAATTTCTGGATTCTCTTTTAAATATTGCTTAGCGTTTTCTCTACCTTGCCCTAATCTTATTTCTCCGTAAGAGAACCAAGCACCACTCTTTTGAACAATATTTTCTTTAACACCAACGTCAACAATATTTCCTGTTCTAGAAATACCCTCATTATACATTATGTCAAATTCAGCTTGCTTAAATGGAGGAGCGACCTTATTTTTCATTATCTTAACTCTTGTTCTGTTACCAACAATTTCGTCACCTTGCTTTATTGAATCTATTCTTCTTACATCCATTCTTATACTTGAATAGAATTTAAGAGCTCTTCCTCCTGTAGTTGTTTCTGGGTTCCCAAACATAACTCCAACTTTTTCTCTTAATTGATTTATGAAAATAACTACGCATTTAGACTTATTAATTGTACCAGTTAATTTTCTTAAGGCTTGAGACATTAATCTAGCTTGTAATCCAACGTGAGAATCTCCCATTTCACCTTCTATTTCAGCTCTTGGAACTAAGGCTGCAACTGAGTCAACTACAAGAACATCTATAGCTCCAGATCTAACTAAGGCTTCTGCAATTTCAAGACCTTGTTCTCCTGTATCTGGTTGAGATACTATAAGATTCTCTGTATCTACCCCTACGTTTCTTGCATAACTTGGATCTAAAGCATGCTCAGCATCTACGAAAGCTACTGCTCCACCTAATTTTTGAGCTTCTGCAGCTACATGTAATGCAACTGTTGTTTTACCTGAACTTTCTGGTCCATAAATTTCTATTATTCTTCCTCTTGGAACTCCACCTATTCCTAAAGCTATATCTAAATCAAGGCAACCAGTTGAAATTGAATCTATATTCAAAGTACTGTGCTCACCTAACTTCATTACAGAACCTTTACCAAATTGCTTCTCAATTTGACTCATTGCATTCTCAATTGCTTTTAACTTATTTTCATCTATATTTGCCATAAAATAACCACCCTTTCATGAACATTTGTTCTTCTATGACTAAATTATAATTTATATTTAATTTATAGTCAACATTTATTATATTTTTTATATATTAAAAGTTCCTACTATAAAATATAGAAGGAACCTTTTTTAAAAATTATATCCACTTTAGCTATTATTAAACATCTATTTCATAGAAATTACATGTCTATTCTTTACAAAATAATCAATTCCTGAAATTATTGTTATTAAAACAGCTATAAACATTATAGTTTCTGGTACATACGTAAAGAAACCACTTAGGAAGCTATTATTATTTACAAAACTTATTGCATTTGCAGATGTATTAATATTTACCTTTAATAATAATAATAATATTGCTATCATCTGTGTTACTGTTTTAATTTTCCCCCACCAACTAGCAGCAATAACTATACCATCAGATGCAGCTAATGTTCTTAATCCTGATACAGCAAACTCTCTTGCTAAAATAATCACCACAGCCCAACCTGCTACTAACTTAAGTTCAACTAAAGAAACCAATGCCGCTGTTACTAATAACTTATCTGCTAATGGATCCATAAATTTCCCAAAATTAGTTATTTGATTTCTACTTCTAGCTATATACCCATCTAATTGATCAGTAAGCGATGCTATAATAAATATAACAGTTGCTATTATTGATCCATAAGGAATATCTTTTACTGTTATAAAAACCAAGAAGACAGGTACTAAAAAGATTCTAATCATTGTCAATTTATTTGCTAAATTCATCTAAAACCTCTCCCATTAAATCGTACTCCATAACATCATTAATCTTAACTTTTACTATATCACCTAAATTTAATGATTTTTCTTTTTTTATGTAAATAAGACCATCAATCTCAGGAGCCATTTCATAGCTTCTTCCAATGTAATATTCTCCATTATTTCCATCTATAATAGTATCATAAATATTTCCTATTTTCAATTTATTTTGAGCCTTAACTACATCTCTTTGAATTGCCATAAGCTTCTTTTGACGTTGGATCTTAACCTCTTCATCAATTTGACAATCCATTTTAGCAGCTGGAGTATCTTCCTCTTGAGAATACGCAAATACTCCCACATTTTCCAGTTTATAATCCTTTAAGAAATTCTCTAACTCTTCAAAATTTTCCTCTGTCTCACCAGGGAACCCAACGATTAAAGATGTTCTTAAAGCTATTCCAGGAACCTTGCTTCTTAAAGTATCAATTTTACTAATAATAGCCTCTTTATTAGTTCTTCTTCCCATTTTCTTTAAAACATCACTACTTATGTGTTGAATTGGTAAGTCTAAATATTTAACAACTTTTTCATTTGTAGCAATTTCTTCAATTAATTCATCCGTAATTTCTTCAGGATAGCAATATAACAATCTTATCCATTCAACACCTTCTATTTTAGATATTTTAGATATTAAATCGTGAAGCATTCTTTTACCATAGATATCTACTCCGTAATCAGTTAAATCTTGAGCAATTAAAATTATTTCCTTAACCCCATTATTAACTAACATATTTACTTCATCTAAAATATTTTTTTCTAATCTACTTCTAAACTTTCCTCTAATTTTAGGAATTATGCAGTAAGTGCAGAAATTATTACATCCTTCGGCAATTCTAACATATGCAGTATGTTGCTTAGTTGTTAACAATCTGATCCCTTCATTAACTCCCTCATCACTATAAGTTGCTGATGAAATTCTTTTATGATCCTTTATAAAATCTAGTATTAATCTGTGTAATTTCATATAATCATTAACACCCATTAATATATCTATTTCAGGAATTAAATCTAATAGTTCATCTCCATATCTTTGAGTTAAGCATCCTGTAGCAATTAACATTTTACATTTATATTTATTTTTATATTCTGCCATTTCTAAAATTGTATCAATAGATTCTTGTTTAGCACTTTCTATGAATCCACATGTATTAACAATAATTATGTCTGCTTTCTTTGCATCATTAGTTATCTCATAATGTTTGTTTATTGACCCCAATATTAATTCTGAATCAACTCTATTTTTATCGCATCCTAAGCTGACCATTCCAACTTTATATTTTTCCAAAATAATTTCCTCCTAAGTTCAAATAATAATATTTATTGTAATTTAACTATCTTATATTTACAAGTGTTTTATACTATTGACTATCATACATATCTTCTTTTTCAATTAACACTTGTCTTGGTTTACTTCCATCCTTTTCAGAAATCACACCACGTTCTTCCAACTCATCCATTATTCTAGATGCCCTATTAAATCCGACTCTTAATTTTCTTTGTATAAAAGACGTTGAAGCTTGTTGATATTCTACAACTATTTTCATAGCCTCTTCTAATAACTCATCACCTTCATTAGTCACTATAGATTCAGTACTTACTTCATTATTTATATGATTTAATATATCTTCTGAATAATCAACATCTTCATCAGATTGCTTTATAAAGTCAACTACATTTTCAACTTCTTCTTCAGAAATAAATGCCCCTTGAACTCTAACAGGTTTATTCTCGCCTATAGGATAATATAGCATATCCCCTCTACCAAGAAGTTTTTCAGCTCCAACCTGATCTAGTATAGTTCTTGAATCTGTTCCAGATGAAACAGCAAAAGAAACTCTAGAAGGTATATTAGCCTTTATTACTCCTGTTATTACATCTACAGATGGTCTTTGTGTAGCTATAATCAAGTGCATCCCTGCCGCTCTAGCCATTTGTGCTAACCTACAAATATAATCTTCTACATCATTAGGACATGCCATCATCAAATCTGCAAGTTCATCTACAATTACTACTATATAAGGTAATTTTTCTTGTATTTCCCCTTTATCAAAAAGATTATTATATGATTCTATATTTTTCACCTTCATTTGAGAGAATAAATTATATCGTTTGTTCATCTCATTAACTGCCCAATTAAGAGCTCCTGCAGCCTTTTTAGGATCTGTTACAACAGGGATTAATAAATGTGGTATTCCATTATAAACACTCAACTCAACAACTTTAGGATCAACCATAAGAAGCTTAACTTGATCTGGAGAGTACTTATATAATAAACTTATTATAAGGGAGTTTATACAAACAGATTTTCCTGAACCAGTGGCTCCTGCAATTAACATATGTGGCATTTTACTCAAATCACCGACTATACATTTTCCAGTAATGTCTTTCCCTAATGCAAAAGCTAAATTTTTATTAGTATTTGTAAACTCTTTAGAATCAAGAACTTCCCTTAGAAATACAGGTGACTGCTTTTTATTAGGTACTTCAATACCAATAGCTGCTTTTCCTGGAATCGGCGCCTCCATTCTAACTCCATTTGCTGCTAACCCTAAAGCGATATCATCTTGTAAGTTAACTATTTTGGATACTTTTACCCCCGGACTTGGTTGCAGTTCAAATCTAGTAACAGAGGGTCCTTTAGTAACTTGGACTACTTTAGCCTCTACTCCAAAGTTAGAAAGAGTTTCTTCTAATTTATTTGCATTTTCAATTAAATCTTTTTTATCTTCATTTTTTAATTTAAGTTTAGAGTTTACATTTAGTAAGTCCATAGTAGGGAATAAGTAATCTTTTTTAACTGTTTCACCTACTTCATTTATTGAATGTTCTATCTCCTTACTTACAACTTCTTTATCTGCATGAGATAAATTTTTACTATGTCTTCTTGAGCTACTCACACTATCAGACATATTATTTCGTTCGTAAACTTCAGTATTCTCCAAATTAAAATTTTGAAGAGGATTCATATCTTGTAACTCTGAGTTTTTCATGAAATCAAGTATTTGTATTTTATTATTTATCCCTTTTATAAATTCATCCTCTTCATTCTTTCCATCAGGAACTATAACTTCAATAGTATCATTATTAATATTTTTTTCTTTTCTTTTTCTAACTTTCTCTTTTTTAACTTCATTTTTAGAAAAACCAATTCCTATAAATGCAGTTATCATCTTCTTTCCCTTTACATATATATCATATAAAGTTATATCCATTAATAATATCATTCCTATTAAAAATAAAGTACTATATAATATATAACTTCCTATATAACCTATTAACTTTGATAATGGATATGCAATCAGAAAACCAAAAAATCCACCATGAAGAGAATAATTATTTGAAAAATGCATTTTTTTAATCATTTCTAAAAAACTTTCATTGTTATATGCAGAACCGCTGGCAAACTGAATTGACATCGTACTACAAAATAACCAAATAACTATAGCAATTACTGTAATACTAAAAAATCTCCTAGAGTATTTTATCGTCCCCTTAGACCTTATTGTATCTATGCCAAAATAAACAAGGTATACAGGCACAAGATATACTATAATACCAAATATATTATACATTGTTTTTCTAGATATTACTGATAAAACTCCAGCTAGATCTGTATAAGTTGAAAATGCTAGTAATATTCCTATTGCAATATATAATACTGCTTTAACATCCCCTTTCTTCTCATCAGATTCATTACCTTTCTTTTTTATATTTCTTTTTTTACTCCCTGTTCCCATTAAATCACCTCTATATTAAAAAAACATCATTTTTAGCAAATTTTATTATATTATAGCTTATAAATATTTTAAACACATTTTAAATAAAAAAGAAACTCCTTAATCGGAATTTCTTTTTTATTTTACTTTATTTATCCTTTTCTTGATTATTTCTTATAAGTTCATCTAGTTTATCTAAAGCATCCTTTATTCCACCAACATTATCTATTAATCCACATTCTACTGCCTGTTCTCCAATTAAAATAGTTCCCATATCATTTAATAACTCATCTGATTTTAACATCATTCTTTCTAATTCATCCTTATCTATTTTAGATGTTCTAACAATAAAGTTATTTATACGTTCTTGCATCTTCTTAAAATAATGGAATGTTTGCGCTACTCCAATTACAAAACCATTCATTCTAACAGGATGAACTATCATAGTTGCTGATGGAGTAATAAATGAATAATCTGCTGAAGTAGCTAAAGGAACTCCTATAGAATGCCCACCACCAATTACAATAGAAACTGTTGGTTTTGATAAAGAACATATCATTTCTGCAATAGCCAAACCTGCCTCAACATCTCCACCTACTGTATTTAATACAATTAATATTCCTTTTACTTTATCATTTTGCTCCATAGAAATTAATTGTGGGATTATATGTTCATATTTTGTAGCTTTAGTTTGTGGTGGTAAAACTACATGACCTTCAATTTGACCAATTATCGGCAAAATTTGAATACTTTGATCCGGTCCTGACATATTACTAGTTCCTAATTCTTTTATTTCAGAAACCTTTGCTTGTTCCTTTTTTAATTTTTCTTCTTCATTGTTCTCTGTTTTTTCTTCCGCATTTACATTTCCACATTTTAACTCTTGATAAATATTTTTTTCATAAGTTTGTTCATTCATATTATTTTCCTCCGTATATAAAATTTAATTTCAATATATACTTTTTAATATATATTAGCCTCTAATATCTAAAACAACTGCATAAAGTATTTTTCCATTTTTATATGTACCTTCAACTCCAACTACTATTTTCTTATCTAATTGCGGAACTTTTATAGTACCTCTTTTCATTTCCAACTCTTTAATTTCATCATCCCAAATATAAGCTCTAACTTTAATAGGTTTCTCACTAAATTCAAAATTTATTACTTCTCCAGCCCTAACTTTCAAAGAAGGTTTTTTCAAAAGTATTTGATAATCATCAAAATTAGTTTTATCAAGTTCACTTTCAGTATTATCATCTTCTATAACAAAGTGATATGAACATAAATATTTAGCTGAATGTTTACCTCTCAACCTCACTATTAATGATGGTATATATTCATTTTCTTTGCTTTTTTTAGCTTCACTTTTTTTCTTTGCTTTTTCATCATTTTTTTCTACATTTTCAGTTTCACCTAACTCTTCTCTCTTTTCCTGCTCTTTCTTTCTAATTTCTTCTAATCTTTGTTGATCTATTTGCCTCCTTTCCTCTTTTAATTCCTTTTTTAACTCTTCTAAAGTTTTGTATGGCTCATTCTCTATCTCTTCATTCTGTTCTGTACTTTCATTTGGTTCTGCATATGCCATATTACAATTTAAGGTTATTAGCATAATTAATATTAAGTTAAATAGAAATATATTTTTTCGCATCTAACAACACCTCTAGAGTTTCTTTCTAAAATAGTTTCTCCATAATCCTATAAATAAATTTATGATTAATAAAAAAGTGCACCAAAAATTTGATACACTTTTTGGTACACTAAGCTATAAATTACCAGCAACCGCCACCGAAGAATAATAATAAAATTATCCACCAAGCCCAGCCGCCGCCAAAGCCACCGCAATTGCCAAAGCCACCGCAATTACCAAAGCCACCACAATTACCGAAACCTCCACAGCCACCGCAATTATTAAAACCTCCACAACCGAAATTATTACAATTGCAAGGATTACAACAAGTACAGCAACAATTGTTTTGGCAGCAATTGTTTCTTCTACAACAACACTTCTTTGACATGTTTCCCATCTCCTATCATTGGTACTTTAATATATAGTATTCAATTTTACTTTTTTATGTTCACTAATCTAAATATAATTCTTTATAATTAGACATCATTTATTTTTTTTGTTATTATAATCATATATGGTAATCTAAGGAGTGATACATGTATGAATGCCAATAGAAATAGACTTATAGCGCCTAGAAATGTTGTAAACACAAAAATGTTATATTCGTTTTATATATTAAAGGAATTATCAAAAGGAGAAGTTATATTTGGTAATAAAGTATTAGAAGCATTTAAAGATGTGTTTCAAAATTCAAACTTACCTTTTCCAGTATCATCAAGTACAATTTATGAAACTTTATATGATCTTGAAAGTAAGGGCTATGTAATAAGCAAATGGACAGGCGATGATTTTTTAAACAAACGAAGCAAAAAGATTTATTCTATTACTGACGATGGTGTTTATTATTATAAACATCATATAGCAGATTACATAGATAACTTAAAAAAGACTAAAAACACTTTAGATTTAATGATTGAAATGTTAAAATAAAGCAAAAGATGATGAGTAATATCCATCATCTTTTTTATTCATGTTCTATATTGCAAATTTCATCTAAAGATTTAAGAATATTTCTATATCCCTCTTTCATTAAACAATCGCTATATAATTCTTTATAACTAATATCATCAATATTTTTAGATAAAATTTTAAGATAATTATCTCCATAAATCTTTTCTAATACATTCTTATAGGAATTTCGCACAGCAATATTATCTGGCGAACCGCTCTTCCAATAGAATTCTACCATTTTAGAGCATTCTTCTAAAACACCATATAGCTGGTAGATATAGCTTAATTCTTTTAAAGAATAATCGCTACATAAAGAAGCGACTATTTTATGATATTCTTTATAAATAGGTATAGAACTATAAAATCGATACTTTTCCTCCTTCTGCAAATATCTTATGCTTTGATAAATTGCATTACAAAAATCTAATCTAATAATATTTGCATTAATGTATTTTTCTTGACATTTACACTGCTGTTGATAGTTTAAATTTTCTTCTTGTATTCTTTTTTGTTCAGTCAAAGAAAATTTACTTACAAACCAACTACAAATAGCTCCAATTACCGAACCTAATACTAATCCTCCAGCTGATATTAAAGCAGTAACAAGTGCAATAGGCAAAAAAACTCACTCCTTACTCATAATATTAATATTAGTATTAGTATTATCATTATCGCATAAAATATTATTTTTATAATTTTAATATTTTATATCTATTTTTTAATTTTTGCATAATATATTTATTAATAATAATTTTATAGGAGAGAATATATTGTCATTTGCAATGAATAATTATATCAAGTCATCATATATAAAAAGGATTTCTCTAGAAAAATGTATTAAAAACAATAATAAATTAATCCTTTATTTTTTACCTAAAGATTATGAACACTTAAACTTTTCAATGATAATTATTAAAAATACCAAAAATAGAGAGGAGTTTATTTGCCCATTCACAAAAGAACTCCCAAATACAATAACACTTGATTTAAACCCTCTTTGTTCTTACTTCACAGATTACGAAGGATCTATTTTTATAAATACTCAAAATAAAACAAATGATACAATATTAATTCCTATACTACCAGAAAAAAGCATAATAAACTTTGAAAATAATTTAAATAGCACAAGTTTTAAATGGTTTATAAGAATTTTAGATAACGGTGAACTACGTCTATCTAGTATAGTTAATAAAAAACACTAGGGTAACTCCCTAGTGTTTTTTATCCACCTTACTTTATATTTGTAGATTGGTTCAAAGTTAATTTTAATTCATATAATTCATCTTTTAATTTACTAATAATATTATTTGCTTCCTTTAACTCTCTAGCATTTATTTCCTCGCATTCTCTTAATACTTGACTTTTTTCATTATTAAGCCTTGCTATTTCATCGGATTTTTCAAGTAGAATTTCTTGTATTTTATTATTCAACTCGTTGCTATATACTTTATATTCATTCTTTTCTTTTCTTAGATCTGAAATTTCAGAAATATATCTTTCATTATCACTCTTTAAATATTCAAATCTCTGAAACTCTATTTTAGCCTCAGTTAACTGCAGTTCCAACAATTTTATTTTTTCTCTTAGTTCACTATTCTCCTCCTTAATAGCTTTATCCTCTTTAGATATATCAGAAAGTGATGCTATATGTAATTGTAAGTTTTCAATAACTTTAGACTTTTCATTTAACTCTTTTTCAACAGTGGTTAACGCTAAGTTAACTCTAGTAAAACTTTCTTTAGTTTCTTCTAATTCCTTATCTTTATTTCTAACTTCTATTTCATTTTCTTTTATTTTTTTACTTAAAGAACTATTTTCCTCTTGCAATAAGGCTATAACTCTATCTTTTTTCTTTATTTCCCCCTTCATTTTTTCTGTACATTTATCTTCTATATATGTAGCCATTTCTAAAGAGTTTACAAAGCACCCCTTTATAGACTCCATAAGAAAATTAAATCTGTCAATTTCACCTTTTCTATCTGCGAATTTATCATTACTTTCAAGCTTAAAAACCTCATATTGATTTAACAATGCTACTACCATACTTTCTGCATCGTCAAAGCTTGCTTGAAGTGAATTTAATCTTTCTTTTGTAGATTTTTTTAGCTTTAACCCCTTAGTTTCTATCTTATCTTTATCTTTATCTTCCTGAGGCAAATCAAAGGAGTTTACTTCATTTTTTAAAGATTTTTCACTACTATTTTCAACTATTATTTCTTGATTTTCATTCATTTTATCATTATTTTTCATATTCTTAAAACCTCTTTCGTTTTTAACTTAGTTAACTAAGGTTAACTAAGTTAACTTTAGTTAACTAGATAATATAATTATAACATATAAAAAGTTCAAATTATATAAAAAAATAACAATATTGTTTTATAGAAAAACTGCGCACATTCCCGAATGTGCGCAGTTTTTTCTAAAAACATTGATATTAAGCCATTTATGTGGTATCATAAATATATAAAAATAAAAAATACGCAGTTTTTAAAATTAAAAAGCGCAGTTTTATTTTTAAGAAAAATGGATTTGTACAAGAAAGGAAATTTTAAATGAATTTAAATGATGAAATGCTAGAGATGATGAAATTCTACGAATTTTATAAACAAATGAAAGCATATGAAAAAAATAATGAGTTTACTGAAAAAACTCAAGAAAATTTCATCAAAACAGAGGGAGCAAATAATATTTCTAAAAAAATAGCTCAAAAAACAGAGGGAGCAATTTTAAATGATAAAAAATCATATAAAAATGATGAAAATATAAAAGAAGAGGGTAAAAAAAAGAATTATAAAGCAACAAGACCATTAGAGGTTGAAGAATATGAAACTATAATCAAGCTATGTAAAGAAGGTTTTACTTATTTAGATAAAAACACAGGGAGAGAAAAAAAGTTTAGACCAAATCCCTCTTTAGCTTTTGCATTAGCACTTCAGGCAACATTAGGATTTAGAGCTTCAGATATAGTTAATTTGAAAGTTTCAGATTTTAATAGAAGTAAATTTGCTATTAAGGAGATAAAAACAGGTAAATGGCAAAATAGAGATTTAAATGATGCAATGTATAATAAATTATTGGAATATGCAGTTAATAATAATTTAGATAAGGATGACTATATTTATCCGAATAAAATAAGAAATATGCAACAACAATTAAAAATAATAACTGACTATTTAGGCTATAAAAATATTGGTACTCATTCATTCAGAAAGCTTTTTGCTCATACATTATATGAGGAATCAGGACATGATATAGAATTAGTTAGACATGTATTAAATCACTCCGATATAAAAACAACTATGAGATATCTAGGGGTAAGTATGAAGAAGTTAAAAGAAATGAGTAATAAAATAGATTTCTCTTATGCCTTATAAAACAGAGGGAGCATTCTAAAAATTTTCATCGTTAATTTGCTTTTTCTCAATATTAATCAATCATGAACAAAAATACCGCATATTCTTTTTGAATAATACGGTATTTTTAATTATTAATATTTAATTTTATTTTCGTAATATATTAAAATTTCGAAATAATTTTGCATTAAATATCTCTTCATGAAAATATCATCTGTATTCTGTTTCCAAAATATCAATACTCTTCTTTAGTTTATTCTATTATACCTAAAAATAATTATTTCCAATATCCTGTTAATCCTCTTATTTCATTAACTTTCTTTCAGTTTTTGATAAGAAAGTTTCTAACGCTTCAGCAAGATCAATATTCATACGTTCAGCTAAAATAATGACCCACCATATACATTCGCCAAGCTTATGTTCTAGTTCAGTTTTACTTTCACTATTTGTTGGCCAACGCCCCTGATCAGCCATTGTCAGACGACCAACTAAACCTGCATCTGTCAAAAACGCCAATGCATCCTCTTCTACTGTCCATTCTTTTTCATGATATTTTCTTTCCAAATCATGATATAGTTTTCTTATTTGAACTGAACGTTCAACTATTTCATCAAAGTTCATATCTTTCATCTTATCCTTCTTCTTTCTTAAGAATTTTTAATTTATACATTATTATAACATATTTTTTCTAATTCTCACTATCTACAAACTACTCATCATATATTTAAATTACAAACTTAATAATATAAGGATTTCAATACTAAGCATCTCTAATTCCTTAGTTCCCATAATATCCTTCACTTTATAACTCTTTTTAAATTTCTATTTTAATTATATCACACAATAATCATTACCTATTTTTACTATTATAAATACAAAAATGGATCATATCTAAATTTGTAAGATATAATCCATCTACACATAAACTATTATTTTCTTTTTAAAGCTACCAATACCTTTTCACAAGTTACTGGCAATTCATAAAATCTAACGCCAATAGCATCATAAATTGCATTTAAAATAGCTGGTGCCGTTGGTAACATTACTGGTTCACCTAATCCCTTTGCACCAAAAGGTCCAGTAGATTCATTTTCTTCAACAAAATATGATTTTATATTAGGCATATCCATAGAAGTAGGGATAATATAATTAGAAAAATTGGTATTTTTAATTTTTCCTTTATTTAAATTAATTTCTTCCATAAGGGCATATCCCATTCCCATTAAACATCCACCTTCTACTTGACCTTCTGCTAAAGTAGGATTAATAATTTTCCCTGCATCATTAACCGCTACAATTTCTAATATATCTACCTTACCAGTTTCAGTATCTACTATAACAGTAGCTCTTTGTGCTCCAAATGTATATGGCCAATAAGGATTACCTTGTCCATCTTTCTCATGGATTTTTGATGTAGTTGCCTTAAAATACCCATCTTCAAATGTTGAAATATTATTTTTACTCATATCTTGAAGTATATTTTTAATCTGATCAGATGAAGTTATTTTTTCTGTCTTATTAATAACATTATTAATATTATCTCTCAATTTATTACAAGCATTTAAAACAGCATTACCAGTATTATAAGTCTGTCTACTAGCTGCAGCTGTACCTGAATCCTTCATGGTACTTGTATTTGTATTAATTATATTAACTAATTTTTCATCTATATTTAAAGTTTTAGTAGCAATTTGCCACATCACACTTTTCCCACCAGATCCTACATCTGATACCTCAACATAAATATTAATAGTTCCATTACTTTCTATTTTAGCAGTTGCTCTTGATTCATCAGGAAATCCATTACCATAACCAGTACCATAAAAAGTTGAGGCATATCCAATACCTTTCTTTTTCATTTTAACTACTCCTTATAAATCAACTCCATCAATAGAAGCTAATTTCTCTATACACTTTTTAATTCCAACACTTTCTTCTAACTTTTGTCCAGTTGCAGTATAGCTTCCACATGTAAAAGCATTAATACTTCTAAATTTAAGGGGATGAATATTAAGCTTTTCTGCCAATATATCCATTTGAGACTCACAAGCTATTGGAACTTGTGCTGCTCCAAACCCTCTCATAGCTCCACAAAATGGATTATTAGTATAAACAGCATATGCTTTTATATCTACATTAGGAATTTCATAAGGTCCTGTAGCATGTACCGCTGCCTTTCTTACAACATTAATTCCCCAAGATACATAAGCCCCAGTGTCAGCATATATTCTAGCCTTTAGTGCAGATAATTTTCCATCACTATTAACAGCTGTTTTATAATACATTTTCATTGGATGTCTCTTACTATGCGATATAGTAGATTCTTCTCTTGAGTAAATTATTTTAACTGGTCTTTTAGTTATATAAGATGCAATAGCTGCATGACATTGAGGATTTATATCTTCTCTTCCACCAAAGGCTCCTCCAATAGACATATTAATAACATTAACCTTTTTTTCTTTTAAGTTAAGACATCTGGCTACTTCTTCCCTATCATAATGTGGATATTGTGTTGCAACATATAGATCTAATTCATTGTTGCTTTTATAATTTGCAATAGCTACCTCAGGCTGCATAAAAGCATGATCAGTCATCTGTGTATAATAGGTGTTAACTGTAATGAACTTAGAATTTCTAAAAGCCTCTTCAATATTTCCCTTTTTAATTTCTATATCATATAAAATATTATTTTCCTTACCTAAAATAGGTGCATTACTTTTTAATGCATCTTCTATTGTAAATATTCCTTTATATTCTTCATATTCTACATTAACTTTTTCTAAAGCTCTCTCTAAACTTGCTTTATCCTTCGCTATCACTAATACTATACAATCACCAATTCTTTTTATAATATCTTTAACTAAAATAGGAATATCTTTAAAAACTACACCATGAGTAATTTCACCTGGTATACCTTTATAATCAATAACATCAATTACACCATCTAATTTTTTAACTTCATCTATATTTATAGACTTAACTTTTCCGTAAGCAATAGTGCTTCTCTTAACTCCTGCATAAAGCATATTTTCAAATTCTAAATCATCTGGGAATGTTGCTTTACCTAATACTTTCTCATATGCATCTGGCCTTATTACACTTTTACCAACCAACTTTTCACCTCCAAAAGTATTAGGGCTATTTATTATTTAATTTATCTTGAGCTAACATTACAGCTTGTATTATTTTTTTATATCCTGTACATCTACAGAGATTTCCTGATAAAGACACTTTAATTTCCTCTTCACTTGCATTTGGTTTTTCATCTAAAAGTGCTTTTGCACTTAGTATCATACCTGGAGTACAATAACCACATTGAATAGCTCCAACCTCCATAAAAGCTTCTTGTATTGGATGAAGTTTATCTTTATCTGAAACACCTTCAATTGTTATTACATTTTTTCCATCAGCAGAAGAGGCCAACATTAAGCAAGAATTAATTGCTTTCCCATTAACAATAACTGTACATGCACCGCATTCTCCTTCGCCACAGCCTTCTTTAGTTCCTTTTAACTTTAAATCATCTCTTAGAAAATCAATTAATCTTATTGATGGATCAATATCTTTAGTATAATTTATTCCATTTACATTAATAGAAACCTTAATATTAAACACCTTCTATCTTTAATGCATTATATAAAGCTTTCTTATACATACCTTTAACAGCCTCTTTTTTAAAATCCACAGTACTTCTTCCATTTATGCTGTTATATACTGCATTTTCTAAAATACTTAGAATTTCATTTTCAAATAGAGCTTCTTTTTTTTCGTTTATTACAACTCTTCTAACATCTGCAACTTCAAATGGTACTTTACCTGCTGCACCAATAACTACACTTATATCTTTTACTATATCTTCTTCTAAAGTTAATCTTACAGCCACACTTATTCTAGCTATAGCTAAAGAATTTCTCTTTCCAAGTTTGTAGTACCCACTTATACTATTCTTTTTAGGAATAATAAATTTTGTTATTATTTCTTTTTCTCTTAAATGTTCAATATTATAATTTTTAAAATAATCTATTAAACTAACTTCTCTAACACCATCAATAGACTCTAAGATTATTTTACTATCTAAAGCCATTAAACAAGGTATTGAATCTGCTGCCGAGGCACCATTTGCTACATTTCCACCTATAGTAGCGACATTTCTTATTTGTGGAGATCCCATAGTTTTACTACATTCATATAAAGAGTTATATCTCTTTTTTATTATTTCACTTTCTTTAAGTTCACTAAAGGTTACCATAGATCCAATAGATATACTATCATCTTTTTCTTCTATGTTTTTTAATTCTTCTATATTACCTATATCTAATAAACTAGCTGGTATATGTTTATTTTTTCTAATATCAATAACTAAATCTGTACCACCTGCTAATACTTTTATACTCTCTTCATTATATAATATTTTCTTTGCTTCATCTAAAGTATTTGGTTTAAATATCTCAATCAAAAACTCACCACTCTTTACTTTAATAAGCATTTATATTTTAAACTCATATAATTCTATAAAATAGGTTCATTAACAAGATTTCCTGAAACATATCTTTCAATAATATTATTAGAATTTCCTATATATAAGAACTTTTGCAATCTCTCTTCTATTGAAATATTATTTTCAATAAGTAAATCACTATCATCTATAATTAAAGCATCAAACTCATAACCTTCTTCAAAGCTACCAACTTTACCAAAGAATTTCCCTCCACCTTTAGTTGCTAAATAAAATAACTCTGCTGTTGTAAATTTTTCTTCAACTTTATTACTATTAAGCCATCTTAAATTTGATACTTGAGCTGAAGAGGTTATAACTTCTGGTATTGATAGAGTATGTCCACCTGATATATCTGAAGCTAATCCAACATTAACTTTTCTTTCAATTAATCTTCTAATTGGAGCTATTCCACTAGATAAATTTAAATTAGATGTTGGACAATGAGCTATAAATACCTTTTTATCTCTTAATAGATCTATTTCCTCTTCATTCACTAATACACAGTGAGCCATTATAGTCTTATTTTCTTTTAATAAATTTGCTTTATCATACACTTCAGTATAATTTCTACATTCAGGATGTAGCTTTTTGACTAATTCTATTTCACCTGAGTTTTCACAAAGATGAGATTGCACTGGCACATCATATTGGTCTGCTATCTCTCCTAATTTTTTTAATAATTCAAAACTACAGGTTGGAACAAATCTTGGAGTTATTATTGGTCTTACTAATTTATACTTATCCTTATATTCTTTTATTAATTCCATAGTTTCTGAAATTGATTTATTAGTATCTTCTATTAATACATCTGGAGATTCTCTATCCATATTAACCTTTCCAATATATGCTCCTAATCCAGATTTATTAAATAAATCTAAAAGTAATTTTGTGCTTTCTTTATGAATTGTATTAAATATACAACATCTAGTAGTTCCAACACTCCATATTTTTCTTATTAACTTCTTATATACATTCTCAGCATATTGTAAATCTTCATATTTTGCTTCTTCAGGAAATGTATATTTATTTAGCCATGGCATTAACTCCTTATCTAAACCTAATCCCATATTAGGGAATTGTGGAGCATGTAAGTGCAAATCAATGAATCCAGGAATAATTAATTTATCTCCATAGTCCTTTATATTAATACATTTATACTTTAATGGCAATTCATTATAAACGCCTTTAACTCTTTCATCTTCTACTACTATTATTCCATTATTTATAACTTCATATTTTCCAAATATTTTTGTATATATTATATTTCCTTTTATGCCATAAAGTTCTTTCAATTTAAATCTCCCCTTAGTCAATATTTAATTATTTTTTCTGCAAAGACTTTTTAGTTGCCTTAAATATTTTTTGGTATCCTGTACATCTACATAAATGTCCTGATAACTCTCTTTTTATTTCTTCATCTGTATATTCTTTTCCACTATTAACTAATGCTGTTGTTGTTAAGACAAGTCCTGGTGTACAAAATCCACATTGAATAGCACCTTCATCTATATATGCTTGCTGAACCTTGCTTAACTTTCCATTTTTAGCTACACCTTCAATAGTTAATATTTTTTTCTTATCAGCCCATATAGCAAGATAAATACATGAATCTACTGGTATTCCATCTATAAGAACAGTACAAGCTCCACATTCACCTACAGAACATCCTCTTTTTACTCCAGTTAAAAAAAGTCTATTTCTTAATACCTCTAGAAGAGATTCTCTAATATCAACTTCTATGTTATATTCAGTATCATTTACTATAATATTAATTTTCTTCATTATAGAATCATTCATCCTACTTTACCTCACTTTTTATCAAAGCATCACTTAATATTCTTTTGATTAAAGTACTTATTAGATGCAATCTATAATCTCTAGAACCTCTCCATGAATTTCTAGGATTAGAATCTAGTCTTGCTAATTCAGCAATTTTATTAATAACTTCATTAGTTATATTATTACCTATAGCAAAATTTTCAGCTGTTCTACATCTTATAGGTGTTGGAGCTGCTACACCTAAAGAAACTCTTAAATCTTTAAAAATATTATCTTCTATCTCATATAAAAGAGCTACTCCTAACATTGATATATCAAGTGCTTTTCTATTGGCAAACTTAATATATTTACCTTTCTTATTTTTGTAATCCTCTTCCTTTATTAAAATTTCAGTTAATATTTCATTTCTTTCAATTTTAACTTTACCTGGTCCATCATAAAATTCTGTAATTTTAACTATGCGCTCATTATTTAAACTCTTAATCTTAAGTTCTGCATTAAGTGAAAATAAGGCTGGTGCACTATCTGCTGAAACTGCTCCATTACATACATTACCACCTATAGTTGCCATATTCCTTATCTGTGGTCCTCCCATTGATACAGCAGCTTCACTTAATATAGGAACATTATTATTAATTACTTCACTTCTAAAAATATCAGAAAATGTTACATTTGCTCCTATTGAAATTGTGTTATCTTCTAAAATCTTAATATCTCTTAAGGTATCTAAATTCTTTATACTTAAAAGTTCTACATCGTTAAATTTACCATGATGTAATTTTATTAATACATCAGTACCTCCACTTATTATCTTTAATTTAGTATTACTATCTAATACCTTTAGTGCTTCATCTAAAGATTTTGGTTCCTTTATTTCTTTTATATCAAACATATAGACATCCCCCTTAAATTAATCCAACTTCTTTGAATTTTTCAAAAACACTTTGGGGATTCATAGGTATTTTATTAAATGCTACTCCAGTTGCATCCAGTACCGCATTTCTTATTGCTGGAGCAGGTGAAATAGTTGGATTTTCTCCTAAAGATTTTTGTCCAAAGCTACCCGCTGGATCTGCTTCTTCTACAAAATCTACACCAATAGTGGGGGTGTCTAATATTGTTTGAAGTTTATAATCTAATAAATTATTATTTAAGGGTTTACCTGATTTTTTATCAAATAGTAACTGCTCTGATAATGCATAACCCAATGCCATACTTACTCCACCCTGAACTTGTCCTTCTGCAAGCTTATGATTTAATATTTTACCTGAATCATGGATATTGTATATTTCTAACACTTCGATTTTTCCAGTTTCAATATCTACTTCAACTTCTGCAAAAGTTACACCATAGGCAACTGCATTAATCCTTACATTTTCAGATGTATCACTTGTTATTGGT
The DNA here is from genome assembly GCA_900543325.1 of uncultured Clostridium sp. Taxonomy (GTDB): domain Bacteria; phylum Bacillota; class Clostridia; order Clostridiales; family Clostridiaceae; genus Clostridium. Next base: position 49,350 of record UQQU01000001.1, read on the forward strand.
TTTGCATTTATCCTATCATAATAAGAATATAATGCTATATCTCCTAATGGACATAGTACATCTCCTAATTTTTTCTCAATTATATTTCCATCTTCAATATCTAATTCCTCAATATTTAAACCATATTTTTCACTTGCAATAGAAAGAACCTTTTCCTTTACTTCTTGTGCTGCTTTTTTAACTGCTGCTCCTGTAACAAAGCTCTGTCTTGAAGCATATGCACCTGTATCAAATGGAGTAATATCAGTATCTTGAGTTGTAATAATATGAACATCCTCTATACTTATTCCTAAAACTTCTGCTACCATTTGAGAAAATACAGTATCACTACCTTGTCCTATTTCTGTTGCTCCTACTTGCAATTGAACAGAACCATCTTGATTCATTACAATTCTTGCACCAGCCAATTCTAGAGATACAGGATGAGTACCTGAGAAATAACTAAAACAAGCCACTCCTAATCCCCTTCTTTTATTTGAAGTCTGGTCTTTATATATTTTCTTTTTTTCATCCCATCTAATTAATTCTTTTCCTTTTTCAATACATTTATCTAATTTAAAAGATCTTACTTTAATTTCATTTAAAGGATCAATATGACCAAGTGATATAAAATTATCTTTTCTAAATTTTATTGGATCTATATTTAACTTTCTTGCTATATCATCAATATGAGATTCTAAAGCGAAGCAAACTTGTGGAATTCCATACCCTCTCATAGCTCCTGCCGTTGGTAAATTAGTATACACAGTTTTGGGTTCAACCCTTATAGATTTAAAATTATATAGTGGTCTAAATTTACTTGCTGCACTCATTGCAATGGAATGTCCATGAGAAGCATAAGCACCGTTATTAACTATATTTTTCATATAAATCCCCAATAATTTACCTTCTTTTGAAACTGCACTTTTAATATTAAATTTCATAGCATGTCTAGTTCTTGTATCAATAAACACTTCTTCTCTACTTAATGAAAACCTAACAGGTCTTCCATTAACCGCTAAAGTCATAGCTGCAGTTAATGGTTCTATTATCACATCCTGTTTATTTCCAAAACCACCACCTATATATGGTTTAATAACCCTAATACGTCCCCACGGTATATTTAACGCCTGACCAACTATTCTCCTAACTATATGAGGTATTTGAGTTGATGTAACTATAACTATTCTATTGTCACTATCAACATAAGCATATGCTGTTTGATTTTCAAGCTGACAATGTTGAACTATACTGGTTTCATATTCACCTTCAAATATAAAATCTGAGTTTTTAAATTCATTTTCAATATCTCCTATATCTATAACAGAAGAGGCGAGTATATTATTTTTTCTATCTTCATGAATTTTAGGTGCATCATCTTCAGCTGCTTCTTCTACATCAAATACAGCAGGTAAAATCTCATAATCAACTTTTATTAACTTTAATGCTTTTTCAGCTATTATTTCATCTTTAGCCACTACTGCTGCAATTGCGTCTCCTACTAATCTAGCTTTATCTGTTAATATTAATCTATCCTCTACATCTCTATGACTAGGATCTAATGAATAGGGATGCCCTGCTGTTGCAAACTTTATTTTAGGTAAATCCTTAGATGTAATTATTGCATATACCCCTTCTAACTTTGATGCCTCTTCTACATCTATATTTTTAATATAGGCATGAGCATAAGGACTTCTAAGCACTTTCCCTATAAGCATATCTCTTTCCATGAAATCATCTGTATATTTGGCTTTACCAGTTACTTTTGCAACAGCATCAACCCTATTAATATCACTACCTAAAATTTTATAAGACATTAACTCACCTCTCACTATTTATTTTTCATCCTCATAACCCTTGTAACTTATCTCAATATATGTTACTTCAATTATAATACAATTAAGTTAATTATTAAACACCGCATAAATTTTACCAAATTTATAGTAGTGGTCTTCTTATGAAAAGTCCTTCAGATTTAAACATATCCATAACAAATCTTAAATCTACACACCCAAAATCCATAACTTTAATACACCATGAATTTATTTCTATTCCAATTTTTAATTCATTAAATATAATATCCATCCTTTTTTCTGGAACAGATAAATTGTAAATTACATCATCTATAAATCTATTTAAATCGTTATTATAGGGTTCAAAAGACAAACTATCTCCCTCTTCATGTACCAATTTAAAAATATGACTATCATAAAGATATAATTTACTCATTGATAAAACAAACTTATTTAAAACATTATAACTATTGTTTTTTAAGATAATATTTTCAAAGTCACTATATTTTCCTATATTAGCTACCTTTCTAGGAAGTATATCAATTACATAAATATCCCTATATTCCTTTTGTTTATAGTTATCATTTATTAATTTTTGAAATAGTACCTCAATTGCTTTAGTTTCCTTACCATTATTTTCATTCATAAAAATCACCTCTAATTTTTTAACTTTCATTATATGTATATTATTAAAAAACTAAAATAATATTTATAACATTATTTTACTCCTTTTTATTCTTTTATATTATAATTAACTATTTTTTTATAAAAAATGAAAGTATTTACCTAGCTTGGTAGCTATAAATACTTTCACTTATATTATTATTTATATTGTTCTTTTAATAACTCTATTTCATTTTTATATCCATCTAACTCATTAGGAGTTTCTAAGAAAAATGGTAAATGTCTAAGCTTAGGATGATTTATTATTCTACTTATTCCTTCAAGACCTAAAGTTCCCTCACCAATTTTTTCATGTCTATCCTTATGACTCTTAAAAGGGTTTTTACTATCATTTAAGTGTATAGCCTTTAATCTATCTAAGCCTATTATTCTATCAAATTCTTCTAGAACATTATCTAAATCATTTACTATATCATATCCAGCATCATAAACATGGCATGTATCTAAACATACACCTAAATGATCCTTTAACTCAACTCTATTTATAATTTCTGCTATTTCTTCAAAGCTTCTTCCTATTTCAGTCCCTTTTCCAGCCATAGTTTCAAGTAAAACAGTTGTTGTTTGCTCAGGTTTCAATACTGTATTTAACATTTCTACAATATAATCTATTCCAACATCGACGCCTTGTTTAACGTGACTACCAGGATGAAAATTATATAAGTTGTTAGGTAAATACTCCATTCTAACTAAATCATCTGCCATCATTTCAGTAGCAAATTTTCTTGTATTTTCATCTGCTGAACATCCATTTAAAGTATATGGAGCATGTGCTAATATTTTAGCAAAATTATTTTCTTTCATTATTTCTAAAAGTCCATTAATATCTTTTTCATCTATATCTTTAGCTTTTCCACCTCTAGGATTACGAGTGAAAAATTGAAAAGTATTAGCTCCAATAGATAAAGCTTCCTTTCCCATATTCTTGAATCCTTTTGTAGTAGATAGGTGACATCCTATGTTTAACATGTGTAGCCCTCCAATATTGTATAATATTTACACTAAGTAAAATTCTAAATCTTTGTTTTAGTAAATTAAACTTACACTTACAAATGCATATAAGTAACGTGTTTTATTACTTTAAATATACTACAATATTATAATACTATCAATAGATAATAATTATTATTAAATAATTCATTCTTCATTTAGTTCTTCATCTAATATTGTAACCATAAACTCTTCTATTGAATTATATCCATAATCATAAGCTAAATTACTTAACATATATTTTTCATCCTCATCTATTTCTAATAATATTTCTGTTTTATATTGATCATCTATTTTTTCTTTTATTCTTTTTTCAATTTTATTTTTCTCTTTAATATCATAATAAAATCCATAAATTATAATAAAACTATAAAAAACAATAAATAACTTATGTAATATACTAACACTTATAAAGTCCATATTTTTTATTCCTCATATTTTTCAATCCAAGGATCATATATACATATCTGCTTTATATATTCTGTTATACTTTTATTATCTTTTATGGCTTTATCTCTAATCTTTCGCTCATCATTTCTTGATAATTTTAAAATTATAGTCTCTGTTCTATTCCCCATAAGTCTCCACCCCTTTAATTGAGATTCTAACTTTATAATTTAAACTTAATACATTTTATTATGTATACTAATAAAATATTACCAAAATAATAAAATGTATTATAGGAAATTTAACGTCCAAATTTTATTTTTTGTTACTTAAATTTTTACCTTATTTTTAATCAATAACTATAAATTGCAATAACAAGAGCAACATATTAAATTAACATGTTGCTCCGTACTTTCTAAATACTTAATTATAATAATCTTATTTCTCTTAGAATTTCATCATACTGTTTTTCATATTCTAATTTCTTAGTAGCATTACCTTCAATTGAAATTAGTGAAATCATTTCTGATAGTCTATTTTGTAAAACCATCTTTTTTTCATTAATCTCTCTTTCTTTTTTAGTAATTTGTGGATCTTTAATTCTTTTTATCCACTCATTATATGCATAAGGATAATATTTTAATGTATTATCTTCAAAACATAATATTTCATTACATACATTAGCAATAAATCTTCTGTCATGAGATACAATAATCATAGTTTTATTACTATTTTTTAATGCTTCCTCTAAGGCCTCCATAGATTGAATATCGAGATAATTAGTTGGTTCATCTAAAATTAATAAATTATTATCACTTAAAATTATCTTACAAAGCGCTACTCTTACTTTTTCTCCTCCGCTTAAAATAGAAACTCTCTTATATACATCATTTTCTCTAAATAAAAATCTACTTAAGATTATCCTTATAAAAGTTTCGTTTTCAGAACTACTTTCTAAAATATTATCTAGAATAGTTTTATCTTCATTTAAAATCATTAAATCCTGTTGAAAATACCCTATCTTAACTCTATTGGCTATTTTTATACCTTCATTATTATTAATTATTGCTTTTAATAAAGTAGTTTTTCCACAACCATTTTCTCCAATTAAAGCTACTCTTGTATTTTTCTTAAGCTTAAAACTAGCATTTCTTAATATTACCTTATTTTCAAATGAAATATTTATATCTTTTATTTCAATAGGATAATTTGAATAAAATTCATTTCCTTCTGCTATATCAATTTTTATTACTGCATTTTCTTTAGGCTTCTCTTTTTCTTCCAATTTTTCAATTCTTGTTTTTATAGCTTTTATAGAATTATCCATATTCTTCTTAGCACTCTGATTTCCCATTTTATGAAGCCTAGCTTCAGAATTCCCAAACCTCTTAGGTGTTTTTTTAATTCCATCCCTTAAAGCTATTTTTGATATTACAGCCTCCTCTAACCTTCTTTTTTCCTTGATATATTGATTATATTCAAAACTTTGTCTATTAACTCTTTCTTCTTTTTGTTTAAGATAACTAGTATAATTACCATTAAACATAGTAACTTTTGATTCATCTATCTCAATTATTTTGTTACAAATATTATCTAAGAAATCCCTATCATGAGAAACTAATAATATTGCTCCATTAAAACTTATAAACTTCTCTTCTAGATATTTAATAGACTGAACATCAAGATTAGAAGTTGGTTCATCTGCAATAATAATCCTACTATTATTATTTAATGCCTTTGCAACTCTAGCTTTGACCTTTTCTCCACCACTTAAAAAACTATTATATTCATTGGGTAACTTTAATTCTTTTGATATTTTACTATCTTCAATATTAACCTCTTCATCTAATTGATTAACATACGAATAACTGCAATCTAGAAAAACATTACCTTCCTCATAACCTTCTTTACCACAAATTATATTTAGCAATGTTGTTTTTCCAGCTCCATTTACCCCTACAAGACCTATTTTATCTCCCTCAAATATTTCTAATTTATCAATATTTAAAATTAATCTATCTCCATAATACTTTTTCAATTTATTAACTTTAATTAATTGCAAAAAAAATCCCTCCTATTACTAGAGAGATAATTACAAACTAAAACTGTATTTTCATTATTAAAATTCATTTTAATCCATTACTAATAAACCTATAAAAATATAGACTTATTTTATTTAATAATTCAGTTAAGTTATAGTATCACTTAGTAATCACTCTCTAAAATTTACACAACACAAATAAACCTTTTTAAGGCCATATTTTTTTATTTGGTTGTTTTAGCTTTTAAAGATGATTACATTCTCATTTCTACTATACCTTTACCTTTCTTAAAATTCATTACATTTTTATTATATTATTTTTGTACACTAATGTACATATTTTTCCTATAATATATTTTCAAATTTTACATTAGTACTTCATAATCAAAATATTTTTCTTGAAAGCGCACTTGTTTTTCTATTTCCCTAATAGTAAATTTCACTCCCATTTTCCTATCAACTATAACTGTAACTATTTCTCCAATCATATTCGCATTCTCCTTTCTATTCTTCCTTATAGCAAACAATTGGAGTACCAGGCTCTATATTCTCATATATTTTTTTAGCTAAATACAATGGTGCATTTACACAACCATGACTACCATCAGTTTTATAAACTGAGCCTCCAAAAGCCCATCTCCAACTTGCATCATGTATACCTATATTACAATTAAATGGCATCCAGTACTTAACCTCTGAACTATACCCTGCTCCTTTTAGTGTTGCATTTTTCTGCTTATAATTTAACATATAAGTACCCTGTGGAGTCGCATTACCCCTACTTACATTTCCTGTTACAACATCTCCTTGAACAATCAACTTTCCATTTTTATAAAACCATAAACTTTGATTAGTTAAATTTATTTCTACATAAGTATCTCCAATATCATTTTCCCTAGTTCCCAAGGCTTCTTGTGAGTATATAGGCTCTTTTTTTATTTCAGCACTACTCTTTATATTTTTAATTAGTTCCTCCAATTCTTTGGCCTTATCAATTTTCCATCCGTAATTTCCACCAGGAACATCCACAATTTTCCCAGTTGTAGTTTTAAAACTACGAGTTTTTCCATATGTATCATATTTATTACTTAGCTTATTTAAATACTCTTTTATCTTTTTTTCATTAAACACAATATTCATGCTTTGATCTACCTCTAACCAAGTATTAATTATACCGCAATCTAAAATTTCTATTTCTTCATCAAACATATAATATATTTTTGTAGATACATACTTATTCAACTCATTTTGAGTTTTAATTACTTTTTCACTATCTGCCGTAAAATCTGGTTTTTCATATACACCCTCTTCATCCAAGTTAATTTTTTTAACACCTCTAGATATTGAATTTATAACATATGCATAAAGATAATCTTTATTAACCTTATTACCATAGGTCTCCTTAATGATTGTATACTCACCATTTTCATAACGAAAACTAGCATCTAATGGTTCAATAATACTTTCTTTATTAAAGCAAGATAATTTATTAAATTCTTTATCTAACAATTCCTTATCATATGAATAGACATTATTTATATTATATTCATTCCTTAATAATACATATCTAGGCCATAAAAATGCATTTTGCTTTTCTTTTACTTTTTCTATTTCATTACTATCTTCATACTTAAAGTTTATCTTATTACCTTCAATATATTCTATAATATTATTTCTTTCACTTAATTCCAAAACATAATTATAAGATTCTTCTAATAATTTATCATTAGCCTCATTTAAAGTTTTACAAGATACATTAATTCCATTGATATAGGTACCAATGTAAAAATGTTTTGTAAAATATATTGAAATAATAAGATATACCCCCAATATTATAGTTATAATTAACATTATAATAAATAAACTGTTGCTTTCTTTATTTTTCATAAAGCCATTTCTATCCCCCTGAACTTATAATTGCTTGTACCTTATATAATTATGTAATTGATTTATGTTTTAAGACACTTTTAACACAAAAATATATTTATAAAAAATAATGATGAAGAGTATTTTCCTCTTCATCATTATTTCGTAATTATTACATCAATGGAGCAACTAACTTTAATAATCCTCCACCAATTTTATAGAATAAATTTAATTTATTATAATCTTCCATAGTAATTTGCTGACACTTCTCTAAGGTTGATTTATAATCATCTTCTATTGACTTTATTGCTGGAACCTTATATAGATATGTAGCACATTCAAAATGTAAATATAAACTTCTAAAATCTAAATTTATTGTTCCAACTACTGCTTTTTCATCATCACATGAAAACACCTTAGCATGTACAAATCCAGGTGTATACTCATATATTTTAACTCCTGCCTTAATAAGTTCTGGATAATATGTTTTAGCTAACATAAATGCACTCTTTTTATCTGGAATATGTGGTAATATAATCTTAACATCAACACCTCTTTTAGCCGCATAAGTTAATGCAGTCATCATTTCATTATCTATTATTAGATATGGAGTCATAATATGAACATATTTTTTTGCTGTAGCTAATATATCTAAATAAACAGATTCTCCTACATTTTCATTATCTAAAGGACTATCTCCATAGGGCATAACATACCCTTCAGTATTTTGTCTTTCCTTTTTTATTGAAATATATTTCTCAAAATCGTCATGATTCTTCTCATTTATATTCCACATTTGTAGAAACATTAATGTAAAACTCTTCACCGCATCTCCAGTTAACATCAATGCAACATCTTTCCAATATCCATACTTTTCAATACGATTTATATATTCATCACCTAAGTTAATTCCACCATTAAATGCTACCTTACCATCTATAACAAGTATCTTCCTATGATCTCTATTATTTTGGGCTGTAGATAAAACTGGTTTTACAGGCGAAAACATCTTACATTTTATTCCTTTATCTCTTAATACTTCTGGATAATTATAAGGTAATAATGCTAAAGAACACATCCCATCATACATAAATCTTACTTCTATTCCTTCTTTAACTTTTCTTTCTAATATTTCAAGGATAGAATTCCACATATAACCTTCTTCTACTATAAAATATTCCATAAAAATAAAATGTTTAGCTTGCTCTAATTGAATCTTCATTTCTTCAAATTTTGCTTCACCTGAAGGAAAATATTTAATATCTGTATTTCTATAAATTGGATATCCCCCAGTATTTTTCATATACTTTGCTAAGTTAGCTACCTGCATGTCCACTTCTTCTAGCTCAGCAATAACTTCTTTATCTTGCGATAGATATTGTTGTGTTTCTCCTATAATTTTTAGTAATTTATAGTTGATAAGCTTACTTTCAACTTGAAACTTTACAAATAAATAAAATAATGCCCCAAAAACAGGCGACACAACAAAAAGTACTATCCATGCTAATTTAAAGGATGGATTTTCATTTTTATTTAAAATATAAATAACTAAAATTGCTGTAAGTATAGTAAATACTCCATATATATATGGAAAGTATTCACTTAACCACATAAATGTAAACCCTAATATAGCAATTTGGATTATTAATAAAGCAATTATCATTAAAATTCGCCCATAGATAACAACATTAAAAGCTTTTTTTCTAACTAACTTCATAAAACTCTCCTTAAATATAATAAAGGCAGTAAAATTTATAATATCTTTACTGCCTTTATTAATTAGATTAAATTATCATTTTTTAATAAACTATATAGCGTTGGATTAAAATTAAATGTTTCAATTAAATTATTAACTTCTTTAAGAGATTTTTCTCTTTTTTCCTTTGAAACATTTGATTTTGAGGCTCTAATTAAAATGTTTTTTGGAGAATGTGAAATATCTATAAATTCTAATAATTGAGTCTTATATCCTGCACATTCTAATAAGTTTGCTCTTACACTATCAGTCATTAAAGCAGCTACTCTTTCTTGAACTATACCATACTTAGTTAATATTGATAATTCATTAGCTTTCATTTGAGCATTAAATTCATGCTGGCAACATGGTACAGAGAAAATCATCTTACTATTCCACTTAACAGCGTTATATAGTGCATAATCTGTTGCTGTATCACATGCATGTAATGTTATCACCATATCAACCTTGTTATTATATTTAAATCCATTAATATCACCTAATTCAAAGTGTAGATTTTCATATTTATATCTTTGTGCTATTTCATTACACTTTTTAATTACATCTTCTTTCAAATCTAAACCAATCATCTTCACATTTATATTTTTTATTTTAACAAAATAGTAATATAATACAAATGTTAAATATGATTTACCGCATCCAAAATCTAATATTGTTAACTCTTTATAATTATTCTTTTTTATTTCATCATCAATTATTTCAATGAATCTATTTATTTGCTTATATTTATCATATTTAGAGTTAATAACTTTACCTTCTTTAGTAAATACACCTAAATCTATAAGAGGTTCAATTATCATACCTTCTTTTAATATATAATTTTTCTCTTTGTTATGTCCTTTTTTAATAACCTTAGAATTGTCACTTTTCTTTTTACCTAAAAATACTTTTCCTTTTTTTGATATTTTCATATCATATGTCCAATTCTCTGACCATGCTGAAAATTGCTTATAAGCTCCATTCAAATACTCATATACTTTCTCATTAATACTTTCTATATTTATATTTTCATGAAAAACTTGCTTATCAGTAAATTTTTCTATTTGATAAAATCCCCCTTTATTTGTTTCCTTTAAATTAACTGCTATTTTATTGTATTTAACTTCTTTATTAAGCTTATTACTTATAACAATTTTTATTATGTCATCCTTAAATACTTCATCTAATGCTTTTTTTAACTCTTCCATTTACATCCACCTTGTTTATGTATAATATAATATCATTTTAATTTATATAATATCATTTTTCTATTATTAATTATATATATTAAATTAAATTATTCAATTTTTTATTATTTTTTTATATATTAAAAAAATAAATAGCTAGTATAACATATACTAGCTATTTATTTTCTAATAATTTTCTTTTATATTTTGAGCTTTTTTACCTTTTCTATGCTCACATCCACAATTATTCGCCTTTTTTTCTTTTTCTTGTTGACTTGAACAACAACAGTTATGCTTTTCACCCATAGTATTATTCCTCCTATAAGAAAATACATTATAATGTTCTTTCACATTATAAAGTTATTTTACTCATTTATAGATATATAATTCTATGTAATTACAGTACTAATTAGTATTATTATTATCTAATGTTAACTTTATACTATAAAGAATCCAGCCGCAATTATTAAATATACAGCAACTAATTGAGCTCCTTCTAGCCAATTTGACTCACCATCACTAGCTACTTTATTAGCTATTAAAACCGAAACAATAAGAGCAATTAACTCAAATTGATTAAATATTATGGTCATAGGTGTAAACATTAAGCTTAAAAACACAAGTACTGGAGCCACAAATAATATTATTTGTAGACTTGATCCTATTGCAATTTCAATTGCAACATCCATCTTATTTTTTAATGCCATTGTAATTGCAGTAGTATGTTCTGCTGCGTTTCCTATAATAGGAATTAATATAATACCTACAAAAGATTCACTTAAACCTAATTTACTTGTTATTCCTTCTACTCCACCTACTAAAAATTCACTTTCAATTGCAATAAAAATAGTAGCTATTATTAATATTATTATAGCTTTTTTTAATGACCATTTTGCCTTTCCTTCTTCTTCATAATTAACTGCATATAACTCCTTATGAGTAAAGAAAGAAAATACTAAGCTTAATATATATAGTATAAACATTATAACTGCTACTGCTATGCTTAATCCCTCATATTTAGTATTTAACAGATTACTAGAAAAGGTATGAGTAAATACTGCAGGCACAGATAACCCTATAACTGCAAATAGCAGCATACTTGAGGTTACTTCTACTATATTTCTATTAAATTTTTGACTTTTATGCTTAAGACCTCCTATTAGCATACTAGCACCTAATACTAATAAAATATTCCCTATTATTGATCCAGCTATTGAAGATTTAACAACTTCAAATAACCCTTTCTTTAATGCAAAAAATGATATTATTAATTCTGTTGCATTTCCAAAGGTTGCATTTAAAAAACCTCCAATTTTAGGTCCTGAATAAAAAGATATTTCCTCTGTACCTTCTCCCATTAATCCTGCAAGAGGTACAATTGATAAAGCTGCTAAAACAAACATAACTGCAGGAGAAAAGTTCATAAATTTTCCTACTATGCTGATTGGAATAAAAATCAACATATATTTTAGAATTTTCATATATATCACATCCAATTCATATCAATATCTGTAGTATTTTTCCCATTAAACTAAAATATTATTATAAAAAAACTATCTATGATTTTTCATAGATAGTTTTAATGCTTTATTTTATATTTAATCCTAATAATCTACTTAAATCTAAAGCTTGCATTGTTGTTACTGTAGTTCCATATATATTAGGAATATCTACATCAATACCTGTAATATCACAAGTAGTAAAATCTATTTTCCCTAGGAATGTTTTATTAAAAAATCCATTAGTTAAATCACAATTTTCAAATATACTTTTCTCTATATTAACATCTTGCAATATTGATTCCATCATATTACATTCTACAAAATTTACATTATTTATCTTACTAAAAGAAAAGTTAGAGTATTTTCCTAATATATTTTCAAACAAAATATTTTTCAAGTTGCATTCATCAAATCTTGCTCCGATTAGTTTACAGTTTATGAATTGAGTTCTGTGTATACTACTACCAATAAATGATACATTAGACAAATCACAATTTTTAAATATTGTATCTATTAAATCAACTCTTTCAAAACTACAATCAATAAAAGTTACATTATTAAATACACAGGAATCTATAGTAATACCTATATCATTTTTACTTTCAATATCTGTGTTTTCTATAAGTTTATTTTGTATCTTTTCACTATATATAAATTCCTCTCTTACATCTACAATATTTTTAACATCATCTATAAATTTAGGATTTTGTATTTTTATTAACTTCGGCATTAAACTTTCTCCTCACTTTTATATCATATAATGTATATTATATACTACATTTACCATATATCATATACATTTAAACTTAGAAGAGGTTACATTACCTTTATAATTCAATATCCTAACAAATAAATATTTAACCTTTTATTTGCTGGGATTATTCTACCTACATTACTTATAACTTATTCATAACATCTCATTGCAAGAATTATTGATCTCGCTTTTAGTGTCATATACCCCTCTTTACTATTAACTGCATGTACCACTTTATCATCTTCTATTATTATTCCATAATCAGGTTCCTTTTTTATTAATTCATTCTTTTCAGATGCTAGCAAATCCGAGAAGCGAACAATCGTTCTTACTCTGATAAAACTATCATTTTTTATTAATTTTAGTCTAGAATTTGATAGTATATTAATTTTATTTATATTATAACCCTTTTATGATTATTTACTAATTACGCTTCCCAATGTTGAGCTCTACTAACAGCTTTTTTCCATCCATTATATAGTTTTTCTCTCTCTTCAACTTCCATATTAGGCTCATACCTTTCACCTACATACCAATTTTCTGCTATTTCTTCAAGATTATCAAAATATCCCACGGCTAATCCAGCTAAATATGCTGCACCAAGTGCTGTAGTTTCCGTTATTATAGGTTTACATACTTCCATATTAGTTATATCTGCTTGAAATTGCATTAACAATTTATTCTTACTAGCTCCACCATCAACTTTTAAAGTATTAATCTTACATCCTGCATCCTCTTCCATTGCATTTATTAAATCTCTAACTTGATAAGCAATAGCTTCAAGTGCTGCTCTAATTATGTGATTCTTATTTGCCCCTCTAGTTAATCCAAATATAGATCCCCTTGCATACATATCCCAATAAGGAGCACCAAGTCCTGCAAATGCTGGAACTACATAAACACCACCATTATTTTTTACCTTTTTAGCAAAGTATTCAGAATCTTGGGCATCAGCCAACATTCCCATCTCATCTCTAAGCCATTGAATTATTGCGCCTCCCATAAAAACAGATCCCTCTAAAGCATAATTTACCTTTCCATTTAATCCTACTGCTATAGTTGTTAAAAGACCATTTTTACTTTCAACTAACTCTTCTCCAGTATTCATTAACAAGAAGCATCCTGTCCCATATGTATTTTTAGCATCACCTTTTTTAAAAGCTGCTTGCCCAAAAAGAGCTGCTTGCTGATCTCCCGCTATCCCAGCTATTGGCACCTTAATATTATCTTTTCCACCTAAATTAACATATCCATATATTTCTGAAGAACTCCTTACTTCTGGTAGCATAGCCATTGGAATATTAAGCTTATCTAATATTTTTTTATCCCATTTTAAATCTCTAATATTAAAAAGCATAGTTCTTGAGGCATTAGTATAATCGGTTACATGAACTCTGCCATTTGTAAGCTTCCAAAGTAACCATGTATCAACTGTTCCAAAAAGCAACTTCCCTTTCTCTGCTCTTTCTCTAGCGCCATCTACATTATCTAATATCCATTTAATCTTTGTAGCTGAAAAATATGCATCTATTAATAGTCCTGTATTTTCTTTAATATATTTATCAAATCCATCACTCTTTAACTTTTCACAAATATCTGCAGTTCTTCTACATTGCCAAACTATAGCATTATAAACAGGTTCACCAGTTTGTTTATCCCATACTATTGCAGTTTCCCTTTGATTAGTTATACCTATTGCTGCTATCTGTTCTGGTTATATATTAGTTTTAGCTAAAACCTCTTGTAATACACCATATTGAGATGCCCAAATTTCCATAGGATCATGTTCAACCCATCCCTCTTTAGGATATATTTGATTAAATTCTTTTTGAGCTACTCCATATATATTTTGTTCTTTATCAAATATTATAGCTCTTGAACTTGTAGTACCTTGATCTAAAGCTAAAACATACCTTTCCATACCCTTACCTCCTAAGTAAATGCTAATATTGATAATAATAGCATATTTTTATTTCAGTATAAAGATTTTATTAAATATCACTTTATAATACAAAAAGGCTATACTATTTTATTTTACTTTAACTTAAAGTCTTTCAAATAAATTAATATAGCCTTTTATAACCTTATTTTTTTAAATTATCTAAATTCTTTAAATTCTTTAAATTTATATCTAATATATTAATTCCAAATTCAAAACATCCATTACTAGTATTTAATGTACTAATATCTAATTTTTCTAATTTAATTCCATATGTGTCAGTACAATAAACTTGAACTATTTTTTCAATGTCAATTGTTAATACTTTGTCTTTTAAATTCATTCCTTCAATATCATTTATAGACTTAGTCAAAAGTGCTATAGAGCCTTTAACTAATGGATTAGAAGAATTTTTCTTAGAAATTTGGAAATCATTAATATCAATATAAATTATATTATTTTTAAAACTAGATATTGTCATTGATGTATCAAAATCAATATTTAATCCAACTAACTTATAAATTCCACTCAAATTTATTGTATTTCCTAAATCTATTTTTTTTATTATTGTTTTATCCTGTAAAGCAATTAAATTTAATATATCCTCTTTTGATAAATTTAATACTAAATTCTTTAATTTCATATATTTCATCCCTCTAAATAATAAAGTTTTATTCATAAAATTATATTCTCTAGTTAAAATTTAATTCCTATATTTTTATTAATATATAGTTACACATCTTTATAAGATAAAAATAAAATATTATATATACTTTTTTAAACAATAAGGGGATGATAAATTGGAAAACTTTAAAGAATTGACTCTAAATGATAAAGATTTATTTACTAATTATTTAAAAGATTTTAACAACAAATCTTATGAATACTCCTTTACTGCTTTATATTTATGGAGAGATTTATGTAAAACTAAATACTCTATAATAAATAATTGCTTAATAATAAAAAAGGAAACTAATGATGGAACATTTTTTATGATGCCAATAGGATATAACAAGTCAACACTTCAAGAGTTAATTCTTAGATTAAAAGCCCTTTCTACTACTAATAATATTTATTTATTAGGAGATATAGAAGATAGTTTTATTTGTGATTTAAAAACATTTACTAATTTACCTTTTAAAATTATTGAAAATAGAGATACCTTCGAATATATATATTTAACAAATGACTTATTAAACTTAGAAGGTAGAAAGTATCATCAAAAGAAAAATCATTATAATTCTTTTATAAACTCTTATAACTACACAATTACTTCTATTGACAATGAAAAAAAAATAAATGACTGTTTAGAATTATTATCAAACTGGCATTCAAAAAGAACCTCTCTATGTAAAGAACTTCAGATAGAAACTAAAGAAATAACTGACTTACTTTATAATCTTAAATATCTAAATTTATATTCTATTGGTGTATATGTTGAAAACTCTTTAGTTGGATTTTCAATTGGAGAAATTCTAAAAGATACTGCTATAATTCACATCGAAAGATGTAACATTGATTATAAAGGAATTTATGCATTCATAAACAGAGAATTTATAAGAAAAGATTTTTCAAAAACAATATATGTAAATAGACAAGAGGATTGTGGCTGTGTAGGTTTAAGAAAGTCTAAACTTTCATATAAGCCATTGTATTTACTAAAAAAATCTTTAATAATAATTTAAAAGGAAGCTGATATCTTCAGCTTCCTTAAATATATTAATTATCTTAAAACAGCTCCTAATTTATGTTCTAAAGCTTTAAGAATTTTATCATGTACTTTAGATATATCTTTATCTTCTAAAGTTTTCTTTTCATCTCTATATGCAATTGCATAAGCTATAGATTTCTTTCCTTCTGGTATTTGAGCACCTTTGTATATATCAAATAATTGAACCTTTTCTACTAAATTTCCACCAGCTTTTCTTATTGTTTCTTCAATTTCAGCAACTAATATAGAATCATCACAAAGTAAAGCGATATCTCTAGTTACAGCTGGGAACTTTGGTAATGGTTTGTAAGTTTTCACTGTAGTTGAAGCTTCAAATAAAGCATCTAAGTCTAATTCAGCTACATAACAATCTACATCTATTCCGTAGTTTTCTATTACATCTGGATGAACTTCTCCAAATACACCAGCTTTCTTATTTCTTACCATAAGAGCAGCTGTTTTTCCTGGATGGTAGCTTGGATTTTCGCTTTCTCTAACATATTTAGCTTTAGCTATTCCTAATCCATCAATTATATTTTCAACTATTCCTTTAAGATCTAAGTAATCACAATCACCATAAATACCTATAGTTAAAACATTCTTTTCAGTTGGTAATTGCTTTTCATCTTCATTTGGTAAGTATACTCTACCAATTTCAAATAATCTTACATAGTCATTATTTCTTGAATAGTTTCTTCCTAAACATTCCATCATTGACGGTAATGTAGTTGTTCTCATTACACTATAATCTTCACCTAATGGATTCTTTATTTTAACAACATTTCTAAGTTCACTATCTGCTGGTATATTAACTTTATCAAATACCTTAGGAGATACAAATGAATAACTAATAGATTGGTTAACACCACTACCTACCATTATTTCTATAACTTTATCAGTTAATAATTCATTTTTATATTTTGGTTCTCTCTCTGTTGAAACCTTAAATATAGTAGTAGGAATTTTATCATATCCATAAATTCTAGCAACTTCTTCTGCAATATCTTCTTTTATAGCAATATCTATTCTGAATGTTGGAATAGTTATAACTAAATCATCACCTTCAATATTCGTTTTTAAATCTAAAGAATCTAATGCTTCTTTCATTTCTTCTTTTGAAATTTCAGTTCCTAAGAATTTATTTATCCAATTAGAATTTACAGTTATAGAACCTTCTTCTTTTACATTGTTGTAAACATCTATAGTTCCTTCCATAACTTCTCCGCAGCCTAATTCGCATATTAAAGCACAAGCTCTATCTATTGCAAGTTTAGCTAAGTTTGGATCTATATCTTTATCGAATCTTGAAGAACTTTCTGATCTTAAGTTTAGCTTTTTAGAGCTAACTCTTATGTTAGTGCCTTCAAAATTAGCAGACTCAAAGATTACTTCTGTAGTATCGTCTTGAATCTCTGAATTTAATCCACCCATAATTCCAGCTATAGCTACAGACTTAGAACCATCTTTAATCATTAAGATACCTGAATCTAATTCTCTTTCTATTTCATCTAAAGTTGTGAAATTTTCTCCATCTTGAGCTCTTTCAACAACTATAGTTTTACTTTCTATTTGTCTTGCATCAAAAGCATGCATTGGTTGACCTAGCTCTAACATAACAAAGTTAGTTATGTCAACTATATTGTTTATAGGTCTAACCCCTGCTTCTAAAAGTCTTTCTTGCATCCAACCTGGTGATGGTTCAACCTTAACGTTCTTAACCCCTTTAGCCATGTATCTTCTACATAACTCATCTTTAACTTCAACTTTTAA
Organism: uncultured Clostridium sp.; assembly: GCA_900543325.1. Lineage (GTDB taxonomy): Bacteria > Bacillota > Clostridia > Clostridiales > Clostridiaceae > Clostridium. The sequence continues at coordinate 67,688 of UQQU01000001.1, forward strand.
CTCATCATTAATATTAGCTGAACATTTAGTTTCGTAATCAAAGTTTGGCATTTTATAAGATGTTCCAAGCGTTGCTGCAGTTTCTCTAGCCATACCAACCATACTTAAACAATCAGGTCTATTAGATGTTATTTCAAAATCTAATATTGCCTTATTTAATCCTAAATATTCTTTAATGTCCATTCCTAATGGAGCATCAGCTGGTAAAATCATTAATCCATGAACTGGCTCATCTCCAGCAATTCCAAGTTCTTCTTCAGAACAGAACATACCGTTAGATACTACCCCTCTCATTTTACCTTTTTTAATTTCAGTTCCATCAGCTAAAATAGATTTATGAAGAGCAACTGGTACTATATCTTGTTCCTTCATATTAGTTGCAGCTGTAACTATTTGTATTTCTTCTTCTTGCCCTATATTAACTTGACAAACATTTAATCTATCAGCGTCTGGGTGTTTTTCTATTTTTGTAATTTTACCAGTAACAACATTTTTTATATTATCACCTTGTATAATAACCTCTTCTAGGGCTGATCCTGAAAGAGTTAATTTATCTCCTAATGTATGTGGATCTACGTTTACTTCAGCGTAGTCCTTTAGCCAATTATATGGTACTTTCATCTTACTTTACCTCCTAATTAAAATTGATTTAAAAATCTCATATCACTTTCGTATAATGCTCTTATATCATCAATACCATACTTAAGCATAACCATTCTATCTACACCAAATCCAAAAGCAAATCCGCTATAAACTTCTGGATCAATTCCACAGTTTCTTAAAACATTAGGGTGAACCATTCCACATCCTAATATTTCAATCCAACCGCTTCCTTTACATACTCTACAACCCTTACCTTCACAAACGAAGCAAGTTGCATCCATTTCAGCTGAAGGTTCAGTAAATGGGAAGTGATGTGGTCTAAACTTAGTTACAACTTTATCTCCAAACATCTTTTTAGCAAATAATTCTAAAGTTCCTTTTAAATCTGCAAAAGTAACATCTTTATCAATTACTAATCCTTCCATTTGATAGAATATTGGTGAATGAGTAGCATCTACAGCATCTGATCTATAAACCTTCCCTGGAGATATCATCTTTATTGGAGGTTCTTGATTTTCCATTGTTCTAATTTGAATTGGAGAAGTTTGAGTTCTTAAAACTATATTGTCATTTATATAGAAAGTATCTTGTTCACTTCTTGCTGGATGATCCTTAGGTATATTTAAAGCTTCGAAGTTATAATGATCTAATTCAACTTCAGGACCATCTTCTACAGTGAATCCCATTGAAATAAATATTTCCTTCATGCTTTCTAATGTTAAATCTAAAGGATGTCTTTTACCAATAACGTTTCTTTTCCCCGGAAGAGATATATCAATAACTTCACTTGCAAGTTTAGCATTTTTTTCTCTTTCCTTTATCTTTTTAACAGCTTCCTCTAGTTTTTCTTCAACTTCGCTTTTCGCTTCATTAACTAGCTTACCAACTACTGGTCTTTCTTCTGGACTTAATGATCCCATTCCTCTTAATATTGTAGTAAGTTCACCTTTTTTTCCAAGGTATTTTACTCTTATTTCTTCTAATGCTCCACTGTTTTCTGCAGCAGATATTTCATTAAAAGCAGCTTCTTTAATTGCTAATAATTTTTCTTGCATTTTTGTTCTCCCTTCTTATTAATTCTTAATTTTAATGGGCCTATTTCATTTGATATTACTTAATATAATAATATTTTCAAATCATTAATTAACATTTAAGTATCTTTCTGAAATTTGGTATAAAAAAAGGATATTCAGCCCCACAAAGGGACGGAATATCCGCGTTACCACCCTAATTGGTATTCTATTAATAATAAAAATACCCATCTTAATTAAATAACGGTTTTAACCGCTAACTACTACTATAATTTCATAGCTAGGACTCCTGAGGGAACTTCAATATAACTTTATATAAAAAGACTTCCAGTCTAAGGTCTCTTCTCCCTGTATACTCCACTATATCTACTTTCTCATTCACTGTCTTTCAATATTTATTTACAATTTATTATACAAATAACCAATATTTTTTTCAATACCCTATTTAAAATTTATTTTATAATAAACTTTGTCTTACTTTTTCAAATAATATTATAGAAGTTGCAACCCCTACATTTAAAGATTCTGCTCCACCAGGCATAGGAATTTTTACTTTTTTATCTGCAAGTTCAAAAATCTCTTCACTTATACCATTTCCTTCATTCCCAACAGATAATATAACCTTTCCACTTAAATCTTCCTCAAAGAAATTTTTTGATTCTTCTAAAGATGTAGCTACTAAACTAAAACCTTCATCTTTTAGCTTTTTTAATAAACTCAAATCATTATCATAAATGATTGGTATATAAAATATAGAACCCATTGTTGATCTAATTGTTTTGTCATTATATATATCAACTGTTCCTTTTGTTAAAATAACTGCATTTACTCCTGCTGCATGAGCAGTTCTAATAATAGTTCCTAAATTTCCAGGGTCTTGAACCTTATCACATAATAAATAAAAATCTCCATTTATATCACTTATTGAATTATTTATATTAGCTATAGCAACTATTCCTTGAGTATTTTCTGTTGAAGATAATTGAGAAAATAATTCATTCTTCATTTCATATATCTTAATATTATCCATATATTCACTTAAATAATCTTCTACTTTCTCTTTTCCACTTTCATTTACTATTATATACTCTATATTACATTTTGCTTTAAAAGCTTCTTGAACTAATCTAAATCCTTCTATAATATACTTATTTTCCTTTGCTCTATGTTTTCTTTCCTTTAATTTTTTTGTATATTTAAATAATGTGTTGTCTTTACTTTCAATGACTATCAAATTTTCACCTCTTATTTTTTTCTAATTAAAATATCTTCTAAATTACTTAAATCATCAGCAGAACCAATAGCAACTATAATATCATCTTCAGATAATCTATCTTCAGCCTTTGGAGAAATATCTATATCCTCACCTCTTTTTATTGCCATAATATTAATTCCGTAACTGCTTCTTAATTTAAGCTCTTTTAATGTTTTTCCATTCCATTCATTAAGTACTCTTAACTCCATGATACTATAATCAGGAGATAGTTCAATAAAATCTAATATACTAGCTGAAACTAGATTATGTGCTACTCTTACACCCATATCCTTTTCAGGTAATACAACTCTATCTGCACCTATCTTATATAATACCTTCGCATGTAAATCACTTTGACCTTTTGCAATTATATACTTAACTCCTAACTCTTTAACTAATAAAGTTATCATTACGCTTGCTTGTATATTAGATCCAATAGTAACGACTGCAACATCAAAGTTTCTTAATCCTAAAGTTTTTAATGCACTTTCATCTGTTGCATCCATTTGAACTGCATGAGTTACAGAATCTGAAATCTCTTGTACAGAATCTTCATCCATATCAATTGCTAAAACGTCATGTCCTAAAGAATATAAAGTCTTTGCAACTGATTCTCCAAATCTACCTAATCCAATAACTACAAACTGTTTATTATTTGCCATGTTTTTTCCCCTAACCTATCAAAATTTTTCCTTCTGGGTATTTAATACCTGAATTTTTTCTCTTTTTTGTTATAGATAATACTACAGTTAATGGACCAACTCTACCTAAATACATCATAAAAATTATTAATACTTTTCCTATATTACTTAATTCAGAAGTCAGACCTAAAGTTAATCCTGCAGTTCCAAAAGCTGATACTGTCTCGTAAAATAATGATATGAAACTTGCTCCCTTTTCTGTATAAGATAATAACATAGTTACCACTATTACTAAACTCAATCCAATAAATATTAATGTAAATGCTTTATACACTAAATCCTTACTGAATCTTCTTTTAAACACCTCTGCGTCCTCTCTTCCTTGTATTACACATACTATAGTTACAATCAAAATTCCTATAGTAGTTGTCTTTATTCCTCCAGCTGTTGATCCTGGAGATCCACCAATAAACATTAAAATTATAGTTAAAAATTGTCCAGCTGTAGTCATACCATCTGTAGGAATACTATTGAATCCAGCTGTTCTTGGTGTAACTGATGCAAAAAATGAATTCATAACCTTATCAATAAAAGACATATTACCAATAGTATTAACATTGTTATTTTCAAATAAAAACATTAAGAAAGTTCCACCTAATACTAACACTACAGTCATTAATATTACCATTTTTGAATGAAGAGAAACCTTTTTTAAACTTTTACTACTATATAATTCACTCCATACAGTAAATCCCAATCCACCAATTATAATTAATACTGATGCTACCATTATTACGACTACATTGGAATTATAAGATGTTAAACTACTGAAGTTCCCAAAAATATCAAATCCTGCATTACAGAAAGCAGATATAGAGTGAAATATGCTATAAAATATACCTCTTCCTAAGCCATACTCTGGAACAAATTGTGTAGAAAACAATAATGCACCAAAAAATTGCACAGATACTGTAAACACTAGTACATATCTAACCATTTTTACTAAACCTTGTATATTAAAAGTGTTCATAGCATCTTGTAATATTAATCTTTCTCTCAAAGTAATCTTTTTTCCTAAAATAATAGCAATTAATGTTGTAAAGGACATAAATCCTAATCCACCAATTTCTATTAAGATCATTATAACCGTTTGTCCAAACGCATTCCAATATGTCCCCGTATCTACTACTATTAATCCAGTAACACAAACAGCCGATGTAGCTGTAAACAACGCATCTAAGAAGTTAGTACTTTCTCCACTAGTCGTAGATATAGGCAAAGTTAATATTAATGCTCCTACTAATATTACCAATAAGAATCCTAACGCTAAAATTTGAACTCCTCTAAGTTTAACATTTTTTTTAAAGTTCCAATTCATTGCATCACCTCCTAATTACAATAACTCTTATATTATTTTGTTCCTTTTCTTATTTTTTATTATAATGAATTTCACCATGTATTTTACCATCTTTACATTAATTTTCATAGATATTCCATATTAAAATGCACAAAATTTTAATATAAAACATTAAATTATAAAAGGGTTGTTTATAATTTATAACAACCCTAATTTCTTTCAAATTCATTATATTTATTTAAACTTTAATTTTAGATGGCATACAATTTGTGCAACCTGCACAATAAAATACTCTATCACCAAATACATTAACTATAGTTTCAATAAATTCTGTATTTATACAATTTTCTTTGTGATGTATTATTATTTGTTTTGGTGCATTAGTTATCAATCCACTTATTATTATATCTTCTATCTTAGCTTCAGTATCTATTCTACACTCTGATAACTCCTTCATAAAGTCACCAAAAACGTCATTCCCATAACCGTCCTTTAACACATAGCCTCCACCTTCGTGAATATAAATATTAATTTTTTCTATTTTACTTTCCTGAATATCAACAAAATATTTTAATAATTTTACAAATTCTTTATACTCTTTTTCAACCATATATTCTTCTACAACTTTATCAACGATATCTTCTATATCTTCTCTAAGCTCCTTCATCCTAAAAGTTATAAACCCCTTTATGTTTATTTCTTCATTTTCTTCTAGGCAAGTTTTTATTTTTTCTATTATAGAGTTTATTTTACTTATACAATATATCATTTTTTCATCTTTTAGATTTTCTTCACTTCTTAGAACTTTCATAATCATATCTTCTACTTCTATTATTTCATCTTGTTTTAAAAAGAAATAAGTTTCAGTTAAAAAATTAAAAAGTTCCTTTTTCCTATATTTATCAATTACTATATTGTATAAAATATTGCTTATATATAAATATATCATTCTTTTAACTTTTTCATCATAACAATCTTTTTCGCACATAATTTTTATTAAATGTGAATCACCCTCACCGCTCTCTACAAGACCAATAGTGATATTCTTCTTCTTTAACAACTCTCTAAGCTCTTGTAATTCCTTTACTAAATCTAAGTCATTATTATGCACTAATCTTATCACAAGCATGGATTTCACTCCTTTCTTAATATTAGTATGTATTAAAATTTTTTCTATATACTCACCTGTCTGTACACTTATTAATAAAATATTGATTTTTTTATGAATATTTTATATGTTATAAGAAATATATTTAAACGAGGAGAAGATTAATGATATGTTTTATTGACTATAGAACTAGTGAAAATGAAATAAATTCACTGAGAGAATTAAATTATGACATAATAAAAATTCCAAAGGATAATAATCTTTATGAAGCAATAAATGGTCATACAGATATTCAGCTAAATATACTTAATAATCATACCAAGACTGTAATTATTAATAAAAATATAGATTTATCCTTTAAAGAGCTTCTAAGATCAAAAAATATAAATTTTATAGAGAGTGATAGTACTCTATCATCTAAATATCCTAATAATATATCTCTAAATGCATATATTACTGATAATTATCTAATACATAATTTAAATTTTACTGATAAAAAAATTTTAGATTACTGTAAAAACAAAAAAACTATAAATGTAAAACAAGGTTACACTAAATGCTCTATATTACCAGTAAAAGAAAAAGCAATTATAACTAATGATAAAGGTATATATGATACATTGAAAAATGAAAACTTTGATATTTTACTATTACCTTTCGGTGATATAGAGTTAAGTGGTTTTAATTATGGTTTTATCGGTGGTGTTGGAGGCATGATTTCAGATAATTCCATGGCCTTCTTTGGTTCACTAGATAATTATATTTTTGGTAATGAAGTAAAAAACTTTTTGTATAAATATGACGTTAAACCAATATATCTTAATAATACAAAACTAATAGATAGGGGAAGTTTACTTGTTTTTTAACCCCTTATATCATACGTATCTATTAAGTAATTGTTGATTAGTATTTATATTTTTCTTTAAATATTGACTAATAAAAAGAAAGCAGGCTAACTTTTAAAGATAGCCTACTTTCTTTTTATAAATTATTCAGATTTGTTTGAATTAGCTAATAATCTACCAATTTCCTCTGGAGTAAATACGTATGTCTTATTGCAGAAGTGGCATTTTAACTCTTCATTTTTACCATCTTCATATATTTCTCTTAAATCTTTTTCTCCTATAGAAATTAAAGCTTTTTCAACCTTTTCTCTTGAACAATTACAAGAAAACTCTGGTTTTATTTCCTCTAATATTTTTAAATCCATATCTCCAAATATATAATCTAATATATCATCCATACTCTTTCCTTCATTTAACATAGTTGTTAAAGATGGAATTTCTTCTAATCTATAAGTTATAATGTCTGCTAAGAATTCATCTGCATCTGGTAACATTTGAATTATAAATCCTCCAGCTACTTTAATTGAATAATCTTTATCAACTAAAACACCTAATGATACTGCTGATGGAGTTTGTTCAGATACAGTAAAGTAATAAGCTAAATCTTCTGCTATTTCTCCTGAATGTATTGGCACTTGCCCTACATAAGGATCCTTCATTCCTAAATCCTTTATAACCATTAAATTACCATTTTTGCCTATGTATCCACCAACATCTAATTTACCATTTGAATTTAAAGGCATATCTCCATATGGATTTCCAATATATCCTTTAACTTTAGCTCCTTCATATGCAGTAACAACTACTCCATTAGCGTCTCCACCACCATTAATTCTTAAAGTCATTACTTCATTTGATGATTTTAAAGTAGCTCCTAAAAGAGCTCCAGCTGTTAACATTCTTCCAAGTGCTGCTGATGCAACTGGAGTACACTCATGTATTACTCTAGCATCCTCAACTAAATCTGTTGTAATCCCAGCTATTATTCTTACCATTCCATTTTTTGCAACCGCTCTAATAATCTTATCGCTCATATTTTCCTCCAACTATTACTTTTTCTTTATTACATATACTATTCTTTCAGTATTTGCTTGTACATAATTTTCAGTATATCCATCAAACTTGGCTAGAACTTCTAAATTCGCATTTTCCAATTCCTTTTCTAACTCTTGCTCAGTATAAGCTCTTTCAAGATGTTCTTCTTCAAATCTTTCGTAGAGCTCCCCTTTCTTAACAAAAAATGTTAAGAACATAGATAGTAAATTATCTTCAAAAACATTTTCCCAAGTATAAAAAACTTCTTCCTCACTATATGTATAAATATTATTTCCTAATATTTCAGATAATTTATAATATGAATTAACATCAAATATAAATAATCCATTTGATTTTAAATGAGTATGTACTCCTTTAAAATAGTTTTTAAGACCATTTAAATCTGTTATATAATTCGTGGAATCTAATACAGATGTTATTAAATCGAATTCCTTATTAAGAGAAAGCTCTGTCATATCTTGGCAAATTATTTTTCCTTTTATTCTTGCTTCTTTAAATTTATCAAATGCTTCTCTTAACATATCTTCTGATAAATCAACTCCATAGATATTTTTAAAATGCTTAGCCACTCTTATAGTTACATTTCCAGTCCCACAAGCAATATCTAAATAGTCATTTAATTCTACATTATATGAGTTACAAATTTCTAAAATACGCTCTACCATTTCATCATAGTTAATATCTTCATTTATTAACTCATCATATATTTTTGCGAATTCACCATACGCCATGATATTCCCCCTATCCTATTTTATTTTTAATTAAAAAAACCAAATTAATGTAGCTCTTCCTATACTGAAATAAATTTCTAAGTTTTATAATACTATGTAATAGAATATTAAGTCAATCTATTATTTTCTGCCTAAAATTTGGTCATTAGTTGGTAACTTTAATTCTTTTTTACGTTTAGTCATTATCCCCCCTATTCGACCTGTTTCTTCTGCTGTTAATCCTCCCCATCCATATGCGTCTACCTTATCACTTAATCCTAACTCCTCTGCAATTTCGTATTTAATTTTTTCACGCATTTTCTCTTCAGGTGTAAGTTCCTTATTAGTCTTTATTTTTGATTTTATTATTTTTTTTAATGGTGTTTTACTCATAAAAATTCCCCCTATTGAATTTATATAAATATTTTCTCCTATATCTTTATATTTATACCCCAAATACTTTGTTACACTTTCCACCACTATTCATATAATAAAACTAAGTATATAATATTATTTTATAAATATTCCTTGAAAGTTTGATACATACAGGGTATAATCATAACCATATAGGTTTATAAATAGATAGAGGTGCGATACTTATTAGTATTATTATGGATTAAAGCGTGTTAAAATAATAAGAAAGGACTTATCGCCGAAGTATATAGCCTAAGCTTTACAGCTATATAACTGGGGGTATACATAATATGTATATTTCTGTCACATAATTTATGTGGTGAGCTATCATTTAAGGATTCTTTATATATTTAGATATATATATATACCTTGAGTGATAACTCAAGGTTTTTTTAACATTATATTTAAATTAAACATTAAACTATACATAAAACTATACATACAAATTTAATTGAAAATTTAAATATATTCACATCATATTATAAAGCAGAACATTCTATTATAATTTAATTTATAAAATCTATTTATTTAAAGAATAAAAAAGGGGGAACCAATATGTATAATGTAGCAATAGTTGGTAGTACAGGTAATGTAGGTAGAAAATTTTTAGAAATTTTAGAAGAAAGAAACTTTCCAATAAAGAATCTTTATCTTTTTGCTTCAAAAAGATCTGCAGGTTCTTATTTAAAATTCAAGGGGCAAGAATATTTAGTTGAAGAAACATGTGAAGATACTATAAAAAATAAAAAGATAGATATTGCATTATTTTCTGCAGGTGGAGATACAAGTTTAAAATTTGCTCCAATATTCTCATCTTATGGAGCTGTGGTAATAGATAATTCAAGTGCATGGAGAATGAATAAAGATGTTCCTTTAGTAGTTCCTGAAGTAAACCCTGAAGACTTAAAAGGTCATAATGGAATTATTGCTAATCCAAATTGTTCTACAATTCAAGCAATGGTACCATTAAAGGCTTTATTAGATAATTATGGAATAAAAAGAATTGTATATTCAACATACCAAGCAGTTTCAGGAGCTGGAATGCAAGGTATTAAAGATTTAGAGGATGGATTAAAAGGTTTAGCACCTAAAAAATTTCCTTATCCAATAGCTGGGAATTGTCTTCCTCATATAGATATATTCCTAGAAAATGGTTATACAAAAGAAGAAATGAAAATGATTGAAGAAACTAGAAAAATACTTCATTCAAGCGATCTTAAAATCACCGCTACTACTGTAAGGGTACCAGTTTTAAATAGCCATAGTGAAAGTATTAACGTTGAATTAAACAGTCCATTTGAATTAGAAGATATATTTAAATTATTTGAAAAGACAGAAGGATTAACAGTTTATGATAATGTAAATGAGTTAAAATACCCAACTGCATTAGATGTTTCTGGAAAAGATGATGTATATGTTGGGAGAATAAGACGTGATTTCAGCTTAGATAATGGTTTAAATTTATGGGTTGTTGCCGATAACATAAGAAAAGGAGCAGCTTTAAACGCTGTACAAATTGCAGAAGTTTTAATAAAAAATGAATGGCTTTAGGAGGATAAAATGTCAATATTTAAAGGCTCTGGTGTAGCTATAATTACACCTTTTAATGAAAATGGTATAGATTATGAAAAATTAAGAGAGTTGCTTGAATGGCATATAAAAGAGTCTACAGATGCTATTGTTATTTGTGGTACTACAGGTGAAGCTACTACAATGACTGAGCAAGAAAAAAAAGATGCCATTAAATTTACTGTAGATGTTGTAAATAAGAGAATACCTGTAATTGCAGGAACTGGTGGTAATAATACAAAAACATCTATTGAAATGAGTCTTTATGCTGAAAGTGTTGGTGTAGATGGACTTTTAGTTATTACACCATATTACAACAAAACAAATGCAGAAGGTTTAATAATGCATTTTAAAGCTATAAACGATGCTGTTAAAACTCCTATCATTTTATATAATGTTCCAAGTAGAACTAATATGAATATTACTCCACAAACATTATTGAAATTAACAGAACTTAATAATGTTGTTGCTATTAAAGAAGCTAGTGGTGATATGAGTCAAATTGCTAAAATGAAAGCTTTATGTGGAGATAAAATAGATATTTATTCTGGAAATGATGATCAAATCATTCCTATTTTATCTTTAGGTGGTATCGGAGTTATATCTGTTGCTGCTAATATAATCCCTAAAACAGTTCATGATATGTGTGATTTATATTTAAATGGAGATTGTTTTAAAGCAACTAAGTTGCAACTAGATTATTTAGAATTAATCAACAATTTATTTATAGAAACTAATCCTATTCCAGTTAAAACTGCTATGAACGTAATGGGTATGAATGTTGGTGAATTAAGATTACCACTTTATAAAATGAATGATAAAAACGAAGAAACTTTAGTACAAACACTAAAGAAATATAATTTAGTTTAAAAGGAGTTTATCATATGGTTAAAGTACTATTAAGCGGTTGTTGTGGAAAAATGGGAACTGTTATTTCAAATTTAGTTAGTGAATTTCCTAACTTAGAAATTGTAGCAGGTATAGATAAATTCCCTAAAGAATCAAATTATCCAGTTTTTATTTCTCCAGACGAAGTAAATATAGATTATGATGTACTTTTAGATTTTTCTAATGTAAGTACATTACACAAACTTTTAGAATTAACAGAAAGAACAAAAAAACCACTAGTCATCTGTTCTACTGGTTATTCACAAGAAGATTTAGATTTAATTAATGAAAAGAGTAAAACATTACCATTATTTAAATCTGCTAATATGTCCTTAGGTATAAATTTAATTAATTCACTTTTAAGAAAAGTAACTCCATTATTATATGGAAATTATGATATAGAAATAATAGAAAAGCATCACAACCAAAAATTAGATTCACCAAGTGGTACTGCACTTCTTCTTGCAGACACAATAAAAGATTCTATTTCTGAAGAAACTTATTATGTTCATGGTAGAGATGGACATAAAAAGAGAGATAAAAATGAAATAGGTATTCATGCTGTTAGAGGTGGCTCTATCGTTGGTGACCACGATGTCATTTTTGCTGGAACTGGTGAAGTTATTGAATTATCACACAAAGCAATATCAAGAGACGTATTTGCAATAGGTGCATTAAAAGCATGCGAATACATGGCTACAATTAATGTTGCTGGACTTTATAATATGGATGATGTTTTAGGACTATAATAAAAAGAGAGCTTATATGCTCTCTTTTTTACTAGAAATATTCAGAATAAATATATATGAAAAGTACATACTAAGATTGTACATTTTTATATTTTAGGAGGATTTATATAATGCCAAAAGATAGTCAACCAGATAATAAACAAGCTAGAATGGAAAAGTGCAATTATCAAACTCCAATAACTGAAGAAGGTCATAATCATAATCCAAACGCTAAACATAAATCAATAAAAAGAGAAGGTGTTTCTAGCCAACATTATAATCCTGCTGGAAATTAATAAAAGAGAGTCAAACTTTGACTCTCTTTTATTAATTATTCTTTATATGCATGTTTGAAAGATATTTTTCCTAATGTAGAAATTTGAACACCTTTAACATTTTCATTTGCAGCTGTTACTGTAGTATAGTAATAGATAGGTAAAATCGGCATTTCATCCATTAATATATCTTCAGCTTTTCTTAACATTTCAAGTCTCTTAGCAGAATCTGTTTCAACTTTAGCAGCAGCAATTAATTCATCATATTCAGCATTACTAAATCCACAGTCATTATTTCCACCATTAGTTACCCATAAATCTAAGAATGTCATTGGATCTACATAATCTCCAATCCAACCATGTCTAGCAATTTGATAATCACCTTGTTGTCTTGTATTTAAGAATACAGCCCATTCTTGGTTAGTTAATTCAACATTAACACCAATTTCTTCCCAGTTTTGTTGGATAATTTGACAAATATCTTTATGTGCAACTTCAGAGTTATACATTAATTCAATTGTTGGAAGACCTTTACCATTTTCGTATCCAGCTTCCTTTAATAACTCTTTAGCTTTTTCTTTATTACCTTCCATATCTGATGGATCATAATATTCTTTTGAAGCAAATTCATTACCATTTTCATCAATAATACCTTGTGGAACAAAACTGTATGCAGGAACTTGTTCTGCCTTACCAACATTATCAATTATTTCTTGTCTATCAATAGCAAGATTTAATGCTTGTCTAACTAACTTATTACTTAATGCTTTTTTAACATCTTCGTTTAATGTATCTTGTTTTCCAACATTAATTGCAAAGTAATATATTCCTAATTTAGAATTAACATGAACTAATCCTTCTTCTATACCTGGTTCAATTTCATTTGTTGGTACAGAATTAACCATATCAAAGTTTCCTGCTTTTAATTCTGAATATGCAGTAGTATCATCTGAAACTAATTTAAAAGTTAAAGTATCTAATTTAACACTATCTTTATCCCAGTAGTTTTCATTTTTTTCGAAAACTAATTGATCTTTCATATCCCATTCAACTAATTTGAATGCCCCATTAGAAATATAAGTTTCTGGCTTAGTAGCCCATCCTTCTGGATTAGCAGATACTATATCTTCTCTTAAAGGAACATAAGTTGTAAATGCACATAATTGTAAGAAATATGATGTTGGAGTTTCTAAAGTTACTTCTAATGTATAATCATCAATTACTTTAATTCCAACTTCTTCAGCTGAAGCTTCACCATTATAGAACTTTTCTGCATTCTTAATGTAGAATAACTGATAAGCATATTCAGCTGCAGTTTCTTTATTTAATGCTCTTAACCAAGAATACTTAAAGTTATCAGCTACTACAGCTTCTCCATCAGACCATTTACCATCTTGTCTTAATTTGAAAGTATAAACTAATCCATCTTCTGAAACTTCATAACTTTCAGCTGCACCTTCTACTGGTTGGTCATTTTCATTAAGTACCATTAAACCTTCAAAAGCATTTAAAATCATTGTTCCTGCACCTGAAGAATTGTTTAATGTTGGATCCATTGTTTCTGGATCTTCTCCTAGATTAAATACTAAGTTTTGATTTGATGCTGAACTACTTCCACCACTAGTTGATTTATCACCACAACCAATGAATAAAGAAGTAGCCAATGTTGCAGCTAAAACAACTGCACATAACTTCTTTAATTTTGAACTTTTCATTTCAATTTTCCCCCTAGTTTTTTTATTTATTTAAATTGCTTAATGCAATTAATAACTTAACTTTTAAATCTTAATTTAAATAACAAATTTCTAAAGATTCTTGTGTTTTTATATTTTTAACGTAAGTAACTAAAACATATTCCTTAATCTGACTATTATTAGTCAGATTAAGTTAACTATTTATATAAGTGACATGCAACAAAATGTCCTGGTTCAACTTCTTTAAGCTCTGGATTAACTTCACCACAAATCTTCATTGCTTCTTTACATCTACCTTTGAATCTACATCCTGGTGGTGGATCTATAGGCGATGGAATATCACCTTCTAAAACTATTCTCTTATTAGATTTTGCTATCTTTGGATCTGGTATTGGAACTGCAGATAATAACGCTTTAGTATACGGATGTTTAGGTTTCGTATATACATCATCGGCTGGTCCTTTTTCAACCATTTGCCCTAAATACATAACTCCTATATGAGTTGATATATGCTTAACCATAGAAAGGTCATGAGCAATAAATAAATATGTTAATCCAAATTCTTCTTGTAACTCTTCAAGCATATTTATTACTTGAGCTTGAATAGATACATCTAAAGCTGAAATTGGTTCATCACATACTATAAAATCTGGTTGAACTGCAAGTGCTCTTGCAATACCAATTCTTTGTCTTTGTCCACCTGAGAATTCATGAGCATATCTATTGATGTGACTTCCATTTAGTCCAACTTTATCTAATAAATATCTTATTCTCTCTTCTCTTTCTTTTCCTTTGAAAAGACCATGAATATCAATTGCTTCACCAATAATATCTCCAACGGTCATTCTTGGATTAAGAGATGCATATGGATCTTGAAAAATCATTTGCATACTTTTTCTTAAAGATACCATTTTCTTTTCACTTAATCCTGTAATATCTTGTCCATTAAAAATTATTTGACCTGATGTTGGTTCATATAACTTTAATATAGTTCTTCCAGTAGTAGTTTTACCACAACCTGATTCCCCTACTAACCCTAAAGTTTCTCCCCTCTTAATAGAGAATGAAACATTATCTACTGCTTTAACAAAGCTCTTCTTAGAAAATAATCCTTTGTTTGCAGGGAAGTATTTACAAAGGTTTTTAACCTCTAAAATAACGTCATTTTTATTTTCCATTATTCTTCCCCCTTTATTGGTGATTCAACTTTTGGTGCATTTTTATGACATAGCCAACATGCGGCTCTATGACCTTCTGCTATTTCAAATAATGGTGGTTGTTTTTCTTTACATATTCTCATAGCATAATCACATCTTGCTGTAAATGGACATCCAACTGGTGGTTTTAATAAATCTGGTGGTTGCCCCTCAATTGGAATTAATTTTTCTTTTAATTCACTTTTAGGATTAGGTACGCTTCTTAATAATCCCCATGTATATGGATGCTTTCCTCTATAAAAAATATCTTCTGTTGTACCTTCTTCAACAATAAGACCACCATACATAACATTAATTCTTGAACATAAATCTGCAACTACTCCAAGATCATGTGTAATTAATATAATTGATGTATCTAATTTTTCTTTTAAATCTTTCATTAAATCTAAAATTTGAGCTTGAATAGTAACATCTAATGCTGTAGTAGGTTCATCTGCAATTATAAGTTTAGGTTCACATATTAAACTCATTGCAATCATAACTCTTTGTCTCATACCACCAGAAAATTCATGAGGATATTGTTTTAATCTCTTTTCTGGACTAGGTATTCCAACCATATCAAGCATTTTAATCGCTTTTTCTTTTGCTTCCTTCTTAGATATTTTTTTATGTTTAATTAGGTGTTCTGTTAATTGATCACCTACTGTAAATAATGGATTCAACGATGTCATTGGATCTTGGAAAATCATTGACATATCATTTCCTCTTATAGTTTGCATTAATTTTTCAGTAGGCTTAGTTATATCTTTATTATCGAATGTAATAGTTTCTGCTTCTATTTTTGCATTCTCACCTAATAATCTCATTATCGTCATCATTGTAACTGACTTACCACATCCAGATTCACCAACAACTCCAAGAGCTTCTCCTTTATTTAAATGAAAAGATACTCCTCTAACAGATTGAACATCTCCAATATGAGTCTTAAATGATGTTTTTAAATTTTTAACTTCTAATAATTTACTCATCTGTTTCTCCTCCTATTTTTGATGCTTAGGATCTAAAGCTTCAGTTAATCCATCACCAAATAAGTTAAATGCTAAAATAATTAAACAAATCATAGCAGCTGGGAATAATAATTGATAAGGTTGTGTCGTTAATAAACCTTTAGCATCATTTGCTAATGTTCCTAAGGATGCAAGCGGTGCATTTAAACCTAAACCAATATAACTTAAGAATGCTTCAGTAAATATAGCTGAAGGTACAAATAGTGTCATTGTTACTATAATTGATCCTAAACAGTTAGGAATTAAATGTCTTAATAAAATTCTTGTTTTAGAAGCTCCTAAAGTTTTTGCTGCTAAAACGAATTCTTGTTGTTTTAATTGAAGTATATCTCCTCTAACTATTCTAGCCATACCAACCCAAGACGAAATTGCCATTGCAACTATAATAGCAAACATTCCACTTGAACCTTCTGTCTTTAATACATTCATTAATAAAACAACATATATTAATGTAGGAATAGAATACAGTACATCTACTATTCTCATCATTATATTATCAACTTTTCCACCTAAGAACCCTGCAATTCCTCCATATAAAACTCCAATTACAAGATTTAATACAGATGCTGCAAATGCGATAATAAGTGAATATCTTGCTCCATACATAACCCTTACAAATAAATCTCTACCTAAATTATCAGTTCCAAACCAATGTTGTGCATTTGGCCATAAATTTGAAGCAGTTTTATCAGTAGATTTATACGTAAAACCAAAAAGTTTTTCAACTACAATAGGTCCAAATATTGCAAAAGCAATAATAACAATTATCATAATTAATGAAAATAATGCAACTTTATTTGCTTTTAATCTTCTCCATGCATTAGCCCAATATCCTACACTTGGTCTTACTATTTCATTAGCTTTTTTCTCTTCTGAACTTAAAGGAGAAAACAATTCACTATCTATATTTAAATCTAAATTTTCTACAACTACATTTTTCAATTAACTCTCCCCCTTTTATCCTTCTAGTTTGATTCTTGGATCTACTACCACATAAATTAAATCAACTAATAAGTTACAAATTACTATAAATGTACAGTAGAATGCTAAGACTCCTAATAATGCAGTATAATCTCTATTTGTTATTGTTAATGTAAATTCATTACCAAGCCCTGCTATTGCAAATATTTTTTCAACAACGAAGGAACCTGTAAGTACCCCAGCTGTTAAAGGCCCTAAATATGTTACAACAGGAATTAATGAATTTCTTAATGCATGTTTAAATATTACTGTTCCACCACTTAACCCCTTAGCCTTTGCTGTTCTTATATAGTCTGATTTTAAAACATCAATTAACTTATTTCTTGTTAATCTTGTTATAAATGCCATTGAACTTCCTGATAATGCTATCACAGGCATTATATAATTTGAAGGTTTGCTAAGACCAGTTGCTCCTAGTACACCTAATTTTACTGTAAATATAAATATTAATAAGGATCCTATTACAAAACTTGGGATAGTAATACCAAGTGTGGCTATTATCATACATATCCTATCAGGCCACTTATTTGCATTTAATGCAGCAACTACTCCTAATAAAATACCAACTACTACAGAAGCTATAATTGCAACTGCTCCAACTTGTGCTGATTTTGGGAATCCATTCTTTATAGTGTCTACAACTTGTCTACCTTTATATTTCATAGATTGTCCAAAATCACCTTTTAATAAACCTTTCATATAGATAACATATTGTTCTCCTACGGGTTTATCTAGCCCATACTTTTCATTTAATACTTCTTTCATCTCAGCAGTAATTTTTTCTCCTTCAAAAGGTCCTCCTGGCATTATTCTTACAAGAAAGAACACAATTGTAATAACTGCCCAAATTGTAACTATACTAGTTAAAATTCTTTTTCCAATATACTTTAGCATTTGTGTATAACCCCCATCTCATTTTTAAAATCTAAATTTTAATAAATTTATATTAATTATAATACATTTATTATTTTTGTCAAAATACATCGTTAATATTAAACAATTTTTCTTAATACTTTATTAATTATTTATACATATTTTTTTCAATATGTTAATGCAATAATATTTTTTAAGATAACGTTTACATTTACTTATTTAGCCATTTTATCCGCTTAAAGGTATAATTAATTTCCAATTCTAAAATACAAATTCTCTTAAGAATTTGTTAAATAAATATTTTTATCATCAATGTTTTAAACGGACATTTTTAACATTTTGTATTATCCTTCACGGACATTTTTTGGTAAAAAAAGAAATATATATTATTACAACTTAATAATATATATTTCAAGTTATTTTTTTAAAGTTTTGCTATAAATTTTTCTATTCTTTTTAATCCCTCTATCAACTCATCATCTGAATAGCAATATGATAATCTTAAATAGCCTTCTCCACCTACACCAAATGCAGTTCCTGGTACACAAGCAACTTTTTCTTCATGTAGTAATCTCAAAGCAAACTCTTCTGAAGGAATATTAAATTTTTTTATTGATGGGAATACATAAAATGCTCCTTGTGGTATAACAACATCTAGCCCCATATCTTTAAGTTTACTTACAACAAAATTCTTTCTTTTATTAAAGACTTCCTTCATATAACTTACATCTTGCAATCCATATTTTAATCCATTATAAACAGCCCACTGACAAATAGATGGAGCACAAGATACATTATATTGATGAATCTTTATAATTTCATTCATTAACTTCTCACAACATGCATAATATCCAACTCTTAATCCAGTCATTGAAAACATTTTTGAAAATCCACCTACATAAATTATCTTATCTTTAATTTCATTGCATTGAGCAACACTATGATACTCATCATAACATAAAGATTCATATATCTCATCTGTAATAACAATTACATCATTTTCTTTAATTAAGTGTACTAACTTATTTTTTTCTTCTTTCGATAATATTGCACCAGTAGGATTACTTGGTAAAGATAATACTAAATACTTTATATTCATATCTTTTATTTTATTCTTTATATCTTCTATATCAATTTTAAATTCATTATCTAATGAATAATTTACAACAGTTCCACCTAATATTGTAACTATACTCTCATATGCTGGATATGCTGGTGTTGGAATTAAAACTTTATCGCCTTTATTTAATAAGGCTGTAAATATATTAAATAAAGCTTCACTACCACCAACAGTAATGCAAATTTCATCGGCCTTATAAGAAATATCTTTCTTTAAAAGATATTTACTTATTTCTTCTCTTAATTCAACTATTCCTAAATTACTTGTATATGTAGTCTTATTTTCATTTATTGCTTTTATTAACCCTTCTTCAATAGATACTGGCAACTTAAAATCTGGTTGTCCTAATGTTAATGAAATTGCTCCATCTACCTTTTGTACTTCATTATAAAATTTTCTAATTCCTGATATTTTAACATTACTTAAATTTTCATTCATATTTATTGCCCCTTTATTTTATTATTAAATCTCAATTAACCCTGAAATAATTTTATAGCAAATGTATTATGCAGTAAAGTTTTTTCTACTATTTTACTATTGTCTCTTTAAAATACCTAATAATTCTATTATAATATAAATGCTTAAATAAAAATTGGGGCAAATGAAGAAAGGATGATTTTATGAATTATAATTTAACTGATCCATATGAAATCGCAAGATTTATTAAAGAATCAAAGAAAACAACTCCAGTAAAAGTTTATGTTAATGGAGACCTAAGTGATGCTTCACTAAATAATATTGAACATTATGGAGACAATAATTTTTACATATTATTTGGAGAAAGTGATGTAATTACTGAAATAATATTAGAAAATAAGCACAAAATAAATTCTTTCAGAGTTGAAAATGATAGAAGAAACTCTGCTATACCAATGCTAGATCTTTTATCAATAGATGCAAGAATAGAACCAGGTGCAATAATTAGAGATAGAGTTTCTATCGGTAAAAATGCTGTAATCATGATGGGGGCTGTAATAAATATCGGTGCTGAAATTGGTGAAGGTACTATGGTAGACATGAATGCTGTAATTGGAGCTAGAGGACAATTAGGTAAAAGAGTTCACTTAGGAGCTGGTGCTGTTGTTGCTGGTGTTTTAGAACCACCTAGCAAGGAACCTTGCCAAATCGGAGACGATGCTATGATAGGCGCTAATGCTGTTATCTTAGAAGGTGTAAAAATAGGTGCTGGTGCTGTTGTTGCTGCTGGTTCTGTTGTTACTGAAGATGTTCCTGCTGGTGTTGTTGTTGCTGGTTCGCCTGCAAGAATAATTAAAAACGTTGATGATAAAACAAAAGATAAAACTCAAATCTTAGATGATTTAAGAAAATAAAAAAAACTCCCAATTGGGAGTTTTTTTTTACTATACTGCACCTTCTTGGTGGTTAGTATTAGTATTGTGTGCAGTTTCTTCTGCAGACACCTTTTCCATTTTAGAAATTGACACTTCATAAGCAACCTTTTTAACTACTTCAGTCTCGCTTATCTTTTTTTGGTATTCTCTACTTTGTAATCTTCCCCATACCCTAATATTGTCGCCGACTTCTAATGTTTGACAAAATCTTGAATTTCTTCCCCACGCAATTGTTGGAATATAATCTGACTTATTGTAAGCTCTATTTACAGCTAATAATACATCTGCAATTTCTCTTCCAAATGGTGTTTTTCTATATACTGGTTCCTTACATATATAACCATCTAAGAATATTTCATTTGGGTTCTTGCTTTTTTCTATGCATGGTTCTATGTTTCTAGCAAAAACTGTTAATATTAACTTATTTGCTCCATCTACAAATTTATTATAAGATCTTAATTGACCTAATACTACTATTTCTTTACCTATAGATAAATCCATATTACTAATAAGTCTTTCGGATACCGTAATGTTTAATAAATCTACAGAATCACTTAATCTTGTTACCTCCATTAGGAAAGTATAAAAACCTTCCCCATACATTTCATGACTAAACTCCATACCACTTACAATTTTTCCTTCAAGATAAATCTTGTTATTTAACATCAAATTGTCCATCTTTACCCCTCTCTCCCTTAGTAATTAATAAAATTCTTATTGCTGTTATAAAAATATCAAGGATTTATTTCCATTATAATACAAAAACCTCATAACTTTCAATATTTTTCTAATATTTATTTTTTTATTTGTTCACCTTTTTCATTTATATAGTAATTATCATCATAAATAAGTTCACTTACAGTAACAAATTCATATCCTTCCTTAGTTAATTGAGTGATAATTTTACTTAAATTTTCTGGTGTATATTTTGCATTATTATGAAAAAGAACTATTGATCCTTCTTTAATATTTTTCATTACTCTATTATATTCAACTTCCGCACCTGACTCTTTATAATCTATTGAATCAACATCCCATTGAATACATTCATAACCTAAACTTCTAACATACTTTAAAGCATCTTCATTATAATCTCCACTTGGAAACCTAAATACTTTAATTTTGATACCTGTTGCAGCATAAATAATATCTTCTGTCTTTTTTATTTCATCAGCCATTCTTTCATGGCTGATTTTAGTAAAACTTGGATGGATATAACTATGATTTCCCATTTCATGTCCACCTTCATTTATTTTCATAAGTTTTTCCCTATTTTCATCTGAATAATTTACCCATCCACCCATAATAAAAAAAGTACCTTTTGCATTATTTTCATTTAATACATCTAATATATCGTATATGTATTCATTCTCTGCCCAATTTATATCAAAAGTTAATGCCACTTTTTTCTCTTCAGTTAAAACTCTATATATGGGCAGCTCCTTAGCTTCACTAGCTACAGTATTTTTGATTTTACCAGTATAAACTATAGATACAATAATCACCATAAATATTATAAAAATATTGATATTGATTTTTTTGCTAATTTTCATTGCTTTACTCCTAAACTTAATTTTTATTAATTTATATTCTTAATTTATAATATTATGACTACAATATTCCATCTAACAAATTTTATGTTATAATTAAATAGACACTTTCATATTGGAGGTTTAATATGTACGAAAATTCAGCTGAACTAGCAGAAAATAAACTTTTAGTACTATACGTTATAAAATCCTTAAGACAACCTATTTCTAAAACACAACTTACTGAAATAATTCTTGAAAATAATTTTATTAATTATTTTACTCTTCAACAATATATTAGTGAATTAGAAACTGCTGAATTTGTTGAATATATTGAAAAGAATAATAAAAAATTAATAACTATAACTACTAAAGGAGAAAATGTTCTTTCAATATTCAATGATAGAATTTCTCCAATAAAAAGAGATATAATCGACAATTATATCTCTAAAACAATAGACAATATAAAAAAAGAATTAACTATTCATAGTGATTACACTATAGAAAAGAACAACTCTTTTATTGTTAATTTAAAGGCTCTTGAGGATGAAACACTACTTATAGATCTAAAAATTTCTGTTCCAACTAAAAAGCAAGCAACATCACTTTGCAATAGATGGAAAGAAAATCCTTCAGATATTTATACTAAAATAGTTCAAGTACTTTTTTCTGATGAAAACTAAAATAAAATCATAGCATTGGGTTCCGACTCGATTGCTATGATTTTTTTTATTTTCTCATCCTCAACAACAATCAATCTTCCCTTCAAATAATCGCCTATATAAATTTTATTATCTTTTTTTAATATACCTTTTGGCATTCCACCTATATATATAGTTTTAATTAATTTAAATGATCTTTTATCTATTATACTTATGCTACCTTCAGTAAAATTTGACACATAAATATTTTCATTATCTTCATACATATCAATAGGCGATGTACCTACTTCAATTCTTGCTATTCTATCAAAAGTTTCTATAGAAAATATATCTAAGTAACCATTATCATCACTACCTAAATAACTTTCACATACATATATATTCTTTTTATCATTTGATATTTTTACTTTTGTAGGATATTCTGGAGTTAAGAGGGTTTTAACAATTTGATAATCATCTAAGTTTATAATTTTAGTGCAATTTTCTTCTAAATTTGATACAAATAATAAATTTTTCTTATCACAATAATCAATACTATGAGGCCAATTACCTGTATTAAGCTCCCATAACACTCTATTTTGATTTAAATCATAAGCAACTATAGCATTTGATTCTCCACAAATTGTATAAACTTTATCCCTCACTTTAACTAAATCATTGGGTTTAGGTCCAATTTTAATATTTCTTACTTCTTCAAAATTATCTCCTGAAAAAATAGATATAGAGTCACTATAATTATTTGCAGTTATAATCTCATCGTCATATTTTCTTATTCCATGAGGCCCAACTGGTTTTTCAGATAACTTAAATAGTATTTTTTTTACCTGAAATGTATCTAAATCAATTTTAGAAAGTGAATCTGCACCTGTATTGCATAAAACAATAGAACTCATTAACTACACCCCCCTTAAAACTTCTATGTATTTTAATATATGCAGATTGCAATAAGTTGGCTACTACCACATTATTTCTTATTTTTCTTTATTTTTCTACAAACTCAATATATAATTAGAAAGTAAATCATTACTTATATATTAGGAGGAGTACAAATGTTTGTTTATAAAACATCTGGAGTATGTTCTACAGAGATACATGTAGAAGTTAAAGATAACGTTATTGAAAATGTTGAATTCGTAAGAGGATGTCCTGGTAATTTATTCGGTATTTCACTTCTTGTAAAAGGTATGAATATTGACGAAGCAATTCAAAAATTACAAGGCATTGATTGCAGAGGAAAGGGAACTTCTTGCCCTGATCAATTATCAAAAGCTTTAATAGAATATAAAAACACTAATAATTAATATTATTGCTTATAAAAAATGACAAGCTTTTGCTTGTCATTTTTTATCTATTTAATTAATTCTAATGCAATTTCCATCATATCTGTAAAAGTATTTTGTCTTTCCTCTGGTGACGTTTCTTCACCTTTAAAAATATGATCTGATATTGTTAATATAGATAATGCTTCAACACCATTTTTCGCTGCTAATGTATATAATTCTGCAGTTTCCATTTCTACTGCTAAAACTCCATAATCAGCCCAAGTTTTTAATGAAAAATGATTTGTATCATCATAGAATAAATCACTTGATAATACATTTCCTACCTTAACATTAGCTCCTTTTGATTTTGCTATATTATATGCATTATATAATAAATCGAAATTTGCAGTTGGTGCATAATCAAGACCATTAAATCTTCTCTTATTAATTCCTGAATTAGTTGAAGCACTTTGAGCAAGAACTATATCCCTAACATTAACATCATCACTACAAGAACCTGCTGAACCTATTCTTATAAGTCTTTTAGCTCCATAAAATTGAATTAATTCATTTACATAAATTGAGTGTGAAGGTAATCCCATTCCAGTTCCTTGTATAGAAACTCTTTTTCCTTTATATGTTCCAGTATATCCGTACATACCTCTAACTTCATTATAACAAACAGCATCTTCTAAAAAGTTTTCTGCTATAAATTTAGCTCTTAATGGATCTCCTGGTAATAATACTGTTTCTGCTATAGCCCCTTCTGGCGCCATAATATGTAAATGTTTTGACATAAACATTACCTCCTTTACTTTATTATTTATTAGTATAGTATATTCTTTAACAATAGTAAATGATTAGCTTTTAAATATATTTAAAATTTTAGGTTATTTTTTTATTTAATCATCATTTACGAGTATTTTATTTTAGTGTATATTTTTTATAAATTTATTTATTTTCGTTTTCTATAATTATTTTTATAGAAATTAATAAAAGAGTCACATATCGTGACTCTTTTATTTAAAATTTATTAATTATTTTTCTCATATCTCCAATCATATATAATGATCCACTAGCTAATATAAGGTCATTTTCATTTGCATTTTTTAATGCTTCTACATAAGCTTTTTTATAATCATCAAATGATTTACAATTTTC
This sequence comes from uncultured Clostridium sp., assembly GCA_900543325.1. Lineage (GTDB taxonomy): Bacteria > Bacillota > Clostridia > Clostridiales > Clostridiaceae > Clostridium. Next base: position 93,026 of record UQQU01000001.1, read on the forward strand.
ATTATATTTAACTATTTCATTTTTTAAATCCTCAGCTAATTCAGCTCTTATGGAATTAGGAGTAACAGCGTATACTTGTTTTGCCATAGGTGTTATTATTTTTATCATTTCATTAACATCTTTATCTGCTAAAATTCCTAAAATTAAATGTAAATTTTCATATTTAAAATATTTTTTTATATTTCTACTTAATGTTTTTATTCCTTGTATATTATGCGCTCCATCAATAACAACATAAGGATTATTTGATAAAACCTCTAATCTTCCTTTCCAAGTAACATTCTTTATACTTTTTATAATACTTTCAATAGATATATCTACTATTTGTCTATTATTTAAAACCTCAATGGCTTTCATTGCAACACTTAAATTAAGTATCTGATGTTCTCCTAATAGAGGAAGTAATACATCAAATTTCTCTTCATATTTCAATAATTGATATGGCTTATCCTCATTTACTACATTTACAAACTCTAATTTATCATCAAATGCAATATAAAGTTCTGAATTCATTACCATACATTTATTCTTAATTACTTTTAAAGCTTCTTCTTCCTGTGGATATATTACTGTAGGTATATTTTTCTTAATAATTCCTGATTTTTCTCCTGCTATCTCTTCTATAGTATTTCCTAACAAGTTAGTATGATCAAAGCTTATAGACGTTATTACTTGAAGTATTGGTGTAATAACATTAGTTGAATCTAATGTCCCACCTAAACCTACTTCTATAACTCCAAAATCTATATTTTCTCTTTTAAAGTATAAAAGCATTAAAACAGTTATTATTTCAAATTCTGTAGGATGATTATATCCACCTTTTATTACTTTATCTACTGCATCTTTAACTTCATCCATTAATACTGCTAAAGTTTCTTTTGGAATATTATTTCTATTAATTTGAATCCTTTCTTCAAATTCCTCTATAAATGGAGAAGTATACATTCCAACCTTATATCCTGCCCCCATTAAAATTTCTGTTATCATTGAAGTTGTAGATCCTTTTCCATTTGTACCTGCAATATGTATAAGCTTTAAATCCTTTTCTGGATTACCTAAATACTCTAATAATTTATGAGTTCTTTCTAATCCATAATTTGACCCAAAATTTCCAACCTCTGTTATGTATTTCATTGCTTCTTCGTATCTCATAATTTACCTCATCTTATTTCAATTTACACTACTTAATATAAATTATATTTTATAAAAATGCAAAAATATATTATAATAAAAAACGACTAATAAAACATACCTTAGTTTTATTAGTCGCTCTAAATTTCTATTAAATACTATTAAATTATTTTAAATTTTAATCTTCCTTAGACATTGCAGATAAATTATTTCCCTCAGTTCCATCTGGCTTAGTTCTTAAATATTCTTCACCTTTTTTAGAATGAGCTATTATAACACCATCAATTTGACCATTTTTAGCCATTTCAACGCCTTGTGCTTTATCTACTGTTGTTCCATTTTCTAATACATACTGCATAATTTCGCCACTACTATTTTTTATTGTTTCTACAATTTTATTACTCATATTATTCACCTCTTAATCCTATTTTTCACAAAATAAATATTTTTATGCATTGTAAAAATAATGCCTTATAAAAATCTGTAGAAACTTTTATATTAATTAAAATTTTTCCATTTAATTTCTCTTTAATAATATTAAAACTACAATTAATGTTAATATTTCTCCTATAGGAACACTAATCCAAACACCATTTATTCCGAAAAATATAGGTAATATAAACACACAAATAGAAACAAATAAAAGCCCTCTACAAAAAGCAATAATAAATGATTCCTTAGCTAACTCAACGGATTGGAAATATGCTCCTGTTACCATATTTATTCCCATTATAATAAATGCTGTTGAATATATTCTAATAGAGTTAATTGCTATCGATAAGACTGTTTCACTAGGCTTTACAAAAATTCTAACTATCTGTTCTGGAAATAAGATACAAAGTATAAAGAATACTACTCCTATTAGTAAAGCTGTAGATAATCCTAAGTTCCTAAGCTTAACCACTCTATCTTTTAAGTTTGCTCCAATATTAATACTTACTAATGGTTGAATTGTTTGGCTTATACCATTAAATAGTGCTACTGCTATTATACCTGTATTAGAAATAATACTATAAGCTGTTACACCATCATCTCCAATAAGCTTTAATATCTGAATATTAAATATAAATATAACAAAACCTAAAGAAACTTCTATAAATAAACTAGGTAATCCACATTTTATTATTCTAATAACATATGATAATTTATAAAAATCTTTTTTAAAACTTAGTGTATTACTCTTTGATAAAAGATGAGTTAATAAAATAAGAAAACTAATAGTATAAGAAAAAACAGTTGCTATTGCTGCACCTTTCATTCCCATATTTAAAGGAAATACAAATATATAATCTAAAATTATATTTAAAAATCCACTAAATATTACTGCAAACATAGCCTTTTTAGGTGCCTTATCTGCTCTTATAAATGGAGCCAATATACTCCCCATTACAAAAGGAAGTGTACCAACTACAACAACTATCATATATTCTTTTACTAATGGCAAAACTGCTTTTGTTGCTCCAAGAATAGTTGCTATTTCATCAAGAAAAACAAACCCAATGACAGTATAAATAAAGCTCAAAAATAATCCTATTACAAATGATAAAGTAAATATCTTTTGTGCTTTATCTTCCCTTTTTCTTCCCTTTTCAATAGACATTAATGTTGATCCACCAATACCTATTAAAAGTCCTGTACCAAAATAAATAGAGTAAATTGGTAAGGCTATATTTAATGCCGTCAAACCTGCGCTTCCTACTCCTTGTCCAATGAATATTGTATCAAATAAAATATAAATTGAAGTAGATAAAGCTGCACACATTGTAGGAAAAAAATATTTAAAATATAACTTATATACATTATCCTTTAGTAAATTCATAATACCTCCTAATTTTCTTATAATTAAAAAGCAAGTGACAAATTATATTAACTTGTCACTTGCCATAGTTAATTTGTAACTATTTTAAAGTGTCTATTCTAACTAATACTGCATCAAGCATTTCTTGATACTTAACTAATTTTTCTTTTTCACCATTTATTACTGCTTCTGGAGCTTTAGCTACGAATCCTGCATTAGAAAGTTTCTTTTCTATTCTTGTTACTTCACCTTCTAATTTCTTCTTTTCTTTATTTAATCTTTCTAGTTCCTTTTCCTTATCAACTAAGTCTAAAAGTGGCATGAATAATTCTCCACCCTTAACTACTAATGATACTGCATTTTCAGGAACTAATGATTTATCAGCTATAAACTCAACTTCTGAAGCTGAACCTAGTTTTTCCATATATGGAATACCAGCAGTAAATGCTTCTTTAGCTTCATCAGAAATGTAGCAAATTACTTTTGCTTTTCTTGATGGTGGAACGTTCATTTCAGCTCTTACATTTCTTAATCCTTTAATAGCTTCGATAACAAATTCCATATCCTTTTCTGACTTGTTATCTGCTAAATCTTCATTATATTCTGGCCATGAAGAAATTGTTATAGATTCTCCATCTGTTAAAGTAGTGTATATTTCTTCTGTAATGAATGGCATTACTGGGTGTAATAATT
>UQQU01000002.1 GCA_900543325.1 uncultured Clostridium sp.
CGAACCCACCTTTCCAGCTTGGAAGGCTGGAGTATTACCGATATACGATACCCGCGCATCGACTACGTTGTTTAGTATATTATTTTTGTCGATGTTTGTCAACATTATTTTCATATTTTTTTATTTTATTTTTTCATATTTTATTTACATAGACTTATAATTCCTTTGAATGATATAATGTAAATGATTAAACATTATGCGGAGGATATTATATTTATGAAAAAAATAATTATGGCAAATGGTAATATTACAGCATCCGAAATAGGTCTTGGATGTATGAGAATTTCAACTATGGATAAAACTTCAGTTAATAGCTTAATTAACACAGCCTTAGATTGTGGTATTAATTTTTTCGATCATGCCGACATTTATGGCAAAGGAAAGTCAGAAGAAATTTTTAGTGAAGCACTTTCTATGTCTGCATCTTTAAGAGAAAAAATTATTATTCAATCTAAATGTGCTATTAGACCTGGATTTTATGATTATTCTAAAGAACATATTGTAAATTCTGTTGATTCTATATTAAAAAGATTGAAAACTGACTATTTAGATATATTATTATTGCATAGACCAGATACATTAATGGAACCTGAAGAGGTAAATGAAGCTTTTGAAAAACTATATAACGAAGGTAAAGTTAGAAACTTTGGTGTGAGTAATCACAATTCAATGCAAATAGAATTATTAAATAAGTATTTAAAAAATAAAGTTACTATTAATCAACTTCAATTTAGCATTATGCATACTGGAATTATTGATTCTGGTTTAAATGTAAATATGAAAATATCTCCTTCTATAGATAGAGATGGATCAATTTTAGAGTATTGTCGTTTAAAAGATATAAACATTCAAGCATGGTCACCTTATCAATATGGATTCTTTGAAGGTACATTCTTAAACAATCCAAAGTTTCCTGAGCTTAATAAAAAACTTGAAGAATTAGGTGAAAAATACGGAGTAAGCCCTACTGCAATTGCAACAGCATGGATACTTAGACATCCAGCTAAAATACAAACTATTGTTGGTACAACAAACGAAAGTAGATTAAGAGATATATGTACTGCTTCTAACGTTCATTTAACTCGTGAAGAATGGTACTCTATCTATCTATCAGCAGGAAATCAACTCCCTTAATAACTAAATTGTTCGTTAAGGCTTGAATGCCGTGATGCCGAAAAATTGATTATATAATCTCCAGAAAGTAATATAATCAATTTTTTCTCTATCACTGGCTTTTAAGCTAAAAGGTACAATTTTCTACGTAATCACCTTAAAAGTTAACGACTTCTGCTATATTTTATATAAAAAATAATTAACTAAAAATACTTTACCTTTGATAAAATACATTTAAATAAAAAGGTAACTATTCTATCAAAACAACTTATAGCACAAAACATTAACTATAAAGGGCCACGTTATAAGCAGATACATGGAAAAAGAAAAAATGAAATATTAATTTGGAGGGAACATTGAAATTAAACCGTAGAATTTAATCTTTGTGGAATTGAACTTGCGTAAAGAAGTTGTATTGGAGCGCAAGCGGCTTTTACAACTTTAGCAAGTTCAATGGAACAAAGATATAAATTCTAGGTGAAAATTTCACAGTTCCCGGAAAATAAATATTTCATTTTTTCGCCCCATGTGATGCGCAATATTATTTGCTATGTTGATCTGTGAAGTCGCCTTTGCTTATGGCAACACGCTCTGCAAGTAAATTAGAAAGTACTTCATTAACAGTCCATTCTATTGAAGTTTCTGTAACTACAGCTTTTAAAACATTATTAACTCTTACCTTTTTTAGATTTTCAATAAATATATTCATCTTTGCTGGTGGTATTGCATTAAAAATTATAGCTCTTTCTTTTCTTCCATCTTCACATTCTGCATTTATATTATTATCTAATACATCTTTAATAACTGTATTACCATTTTTACTATTTAAAATTATTTGATCTCTAATTCCTAAAATCATGGCACAGTTTTTAACCTTTTGTAGATCCTTTCCTACTAAATTACAAACTAATATGCAAGCTCTTCCCTCTCTTGCACTGTTATCTTTTATATCTAATTTATCAAATGACATATATAATCCTCCAATTTCATTTTTCTACCTTTTCTAATAAAATTATAACCTAATTATATCATAAAATTCTCTTATTTAATATTTAAACAATAATAATTATTATTTAATATTTAAAATATATTTCATTACACAATCTTAAGTTTAATATTTAAGAACACTTGTTCGTATATTATTTTTAATATATACTTATACTAAGTGATATAAAAAATTTACTTTGTTAATGGATAGTAACTTTTACAAGGTAAATCAAAAATATTAAAGTTGGTGAATTTATATGGAAATTTCAGAAAAATTAAGAATTTTAAGTAGTGCTGCTAAATATGATGTCTCTTGTTCATCTTCTGGATCAAATAGAAATTCTAAAAAGGGAAACATTGGCTCAGTTGCAACAAGTGGCATTTGTCATAGCTTTACTCCTGATGGTAGATGTATATCACTTTTAAAAATTCTTTTAACTAATTACTGTATATATGATTGTGCTTATTGCATAAATAGAGTATCAAATGATATAGAAAGAGCTTCATTTACTGTAAATGAAATTATAGATTTAACTATTAACTTTTATAGACGAAATTATATAGAAGGATTATTTTTAAGCTCTGCCATAATAAAAAATGCTAATTTTACTATGGAGCGTTTAACAGAAATAGTTGAAAAATTAAGAAATGAATATAATTTTAGAGGATATATTCACTTAAAAGCCATCCCTGGAGCTGATGAAGGACTTATAAAAAAAGCTGGTTCTTTAGTAGATAGAATGAGTGTTAATTTAGAATTACCTTCTTCACAATCATTAAAGCTACTTGCTCCGCAAAAAAATAAAGATGAAATTTTTAAACCAATGAAACTTATTAAGAATAATATAATTGCTAATAAATATGAATATAAAAAATTTAAGAATTCTACGCTCTTTGTTCCAGGGGGTCAAAGTACACAACTTATAGTTGGAGCTACAAAGGAAAGTGATTTAAACATCCTGAATTTATCTGAAAACCTTTATAATAAATTTGATTTAAAAAGAGTTTATTATTCAGCATATGTTCCGGTTAATCAAGGTAAAAATCTACCTTCACTTAAAACTCCTCCTACTTTAAGAGAACATAGATTATATCAAGGTGATTGGTTATTGAGAGTTTATGGATTTAAAGCTTCTGAGCTATTATCTAAAGAAAAACCTAATTTAGATATTAATTTTGATCCTAAAACTAATTGGGCTTTAAATAATATTCATTTGTTTCCTGTTGAAATAAACAAAGCTCCCTATGAAATGTTAATACGAGTTCCCGGAATAGGCATTAGAGGTGCTAGAAAAATAGTTAGTGCACGTAGAATTAATTCCTTAACCTTTGTAGATTTAAAAAAGCTTGGAATAGTAATAAAAAGAGCACAATACTTTATTACTTGTGGTGGTAAGTATTTTGGCTGTGTTCCTTTAGATGATGAAAAAATTAAAAGAGCTCTTACTCCCAAAATAGACTTAAATTTATTAGAAGAAGATTCTGAACAAATAAGTTTTTTTGATAATGAAATAAATAAAATTTTATTACCTTATGGCACTACATTAGCCGATGGATTGTCTAGTAATAAGAAACTACTCTTATTAAATGATAAAATAACTTCTTATACTGGAGAAATATAGTTATGATTGAATTTTTATATGATGGATCTTTAGAAGGCTTATTTACAGCTATTTTCTATGCTTATCCTTACAAAGATGATTGTACTATAAATAAACTTGAAAATCATATACCTTCTTTATTAAACGAAATAAAAGAAATTCCTACTGAATCTGATAAATTTAAAAGAGTGTATAATAGTATAATTCAAAAACTTAATGGAAAAGTTTTAAATAATGTATACTATTTATATCTTAGTGAAATTGATGGTGTGGAAAACATAATCCTAGATTACTTGAAGCTTTGCTATAAATATGGCACTAATATAAACTTAGCTAAAAATAATGATACTATTATCCTAGTAGATAAATACTATAAAAAAGTAGCTCAAGAAGCTCATATGTTTACTGGATTTGTACGCTTTAAAGAAATTGCGCCTTTAAGCTTTTATGCTCAAATAGAGCCTGTTTATAATATTTTACCTATAATACTTAATCACTTTACTCTTAGATTTTCAGATCAAAATTTTATTATTCATGATTTAAAACGTGAAAAAGCCATTATGTATAATAAAGAAAGTTCAATAATTACAGATTTATCTAAAGATGAAGGATATCTATTATCTAATCTTAATAATGATGAAAATTTTGAAAGCTTATGGAAAACCTTTTATAAATCTGTAAATATAAAAGAACGTGAAAACTCTAAACTACGTAATCAACATATGCCTAAAAGATATTGGAACCACCTTACCGAAATTTAAAACTAGATTGCAAATTGCAATCTAGTTTCCTCCTATATTTTTATATAAATCGTCCTTATCTATATTGAATCTTATAAAATCTCTATATTCTATTTTTTGAGATATACTTGTCCACTTTATATATTCATCAAATGGATTATCACTACTATTTTCTCCTAACCAAAGCATTAAATTTTTAGGAACCTTTGTGCCCCTTGATAATACTCTACTTGTATTATAACTTAAAAGAGTTCTTCCTAATAATCTAATTGATTCTAAATCTATTATAGCGTTAGCTTTGATACTTTCATTTGTTTTGTAATTTACTATACTGCTTATTTCCTTAGGAACCCCTAAAAGAGATTTTCCTGATTCAACTGCATACCACCATCCCCCTAATAAGGCTACATAATGATTTTTAATTGATAGAAAGCAACTATCTACTGTTATTCCATTATGAGTTAATCCATTATAATTAATAAAACATACAATATTATATAATGAATTTAAAATATAGCCTATTTCATTTATTGATATCTTTCCTTTGCAATATGTCAATAAATCTCTTAATAAAATCAAATCTTCATCTTTCTTAACTACTATTCCTATCTTCCCAGATATTGTTCTAAAGCTTTCTTTTATTTGTGGTAAATATTTGTAAAATTCTTTTTTCATATCATCATTAGCATATTTTATACTATTTAATTTATTTATAGCATTAAGAGCCATTCTTTCATATTTCTCATCAATCAAATATAATATTAAATCATTACCTATATACATCTTTCCTAATTCAAATGTATGGCTAATTCTAAAATTCATTGTATAATACTTTCCATTAATACATTTTAATTTCATAAAACCTGGCTTACTCCAAACTCCTTTAATAATATTTTCTTCTGCTTGCTTATACAGACTATTTATCTTTTTAGTAATTTCAATATACTCCTTCTCTTGTCCATTTAAATCAGGATGGTATATTTTCATAAGCTCAACATACTTATTTTTTATATCTTCAATATCATCTGTAAATAATTCATAAGAATATTTAATATTTTTTATTTCATCTATAGTTAACATCTATCATCACCACCTATAAATAAATTTTAATAATTTATATTTATGATTCTATAAGAAATATTATGTAATTTTAAATAAATATATTTTCAAATTTTTTCCAATTTGTTATAATATAATATATGTTATGTAAATAACTATTCCTATGTTAGAGATTGGAGTGTTTTTAGTGGAAAAAGAATTAAAGTTCAAAATATACAATAAACTCTTAAATAAATGCTTTAAAGTAACTAGAATAGATTATATGGATGAGGTTGTTTATTACTTTGATAGAGAGAAAAATGATGAAGATATAGTTTCCTTCAAGGATTCAGTACTTTTAATGCCTACAGGAATTTATGACTGTTCTGGGCGTGAAATATTTGAGGGTGATGTTATAAGCTATCAAGAAAACAGCTTTACTTATAAAAAGACCGCTGAAATAATATATGAGAATGGTTGCTTTATTACAAAACAATTGTTTCCAAAAAATTTAGAACTTAAAGCTCAAAAAGAGAATCTTATTATTGATGACTTTAAAGATTTATTATGTGTTGCTACATCATCTATATCCAAACCAATTAAGATTATTGGTAATATTTTTACTTATAAATTAAGTAAAAATAATAGTAAAATAAAAATAGAAGTTTAATGCAACTTCTATTTTTTCACCAATAGGATATCGTATATATTTTACGATATCCTATCTTAATATTTAAATTTCCTTATTATTACTAAATTATACTTCCATAATTATTGGTACAATTATAGGTTTTCTCTTAGTCTTACTATATATGAATGAACCAACATCATTTCTAATATTATTTTTTATCTCCGACCACTTAAATATGTTTTTATCTATTGAAGTTTGTATACTATCATAAGATATTTCTTTTATTTGATTTACTAGCTCTTCTGATTCTCTTACGTATATAAATCCTCTTGTTACAATATCTGGACCTGAAATAATAGAACGAGTTTCTTTTTCTATTGCAACAATAATATTTATAATACCGTCCTTTGATAAGTTCTTTCTATCTCTTAAAACTATGTTACCAACATCTCCGATACCAATACCATCAACTAAAACATTTCCTGCTTGAACTTTACCACTTATGCAAGCCGATTTTCTATTTAAGCTTAATACATCACCATTTTCTAAAATAAATGATTTCTCTTTTTGTAAGCCTACTTCCTCTGCTATTAATATGTGCTTTCTTAAATGTTTATATTCACCATGTACTGGAACAAAATATTTAGGTTTTAAAATTGATTGTAATAATTTTAACTCCTGTTCACAAGCATGACCTGATACGTGAATTTCTTCTATTGATTTATAAATAACATTAGCACCCTTTTGTGTTAATTCATTTATAACTTTCGATACCGCTTTTTCATTTCCTGGAATAGGATTTGCAGATATAATTATCATATCATCTTTTTCTATTTGAATATTTTTATGTGTAGATGATGCCATTCTAGTAAGAGCTGACATAGGCTCTCCTTGACTTCCTGTAGTTACAATTGTTATTTGATTGCTGTTATATAACTTTAAATCTTTTAAATCAATTAATAGCCCTTCTGGCATGTCTAAATATCCAAGTCTTATTGCTACTTCTGAAATTTTTTCCATACTTCTTCCACTAAAAGCAATTTTTCTTCCATATTTAATAGATGAATTTATTATTTGTTGTAATCTATGAATATTAGATGCAAATGTTGCTACAATTATTCTGCCTTTACCCTTACTAAATAAATTATCTAAGGTTTCTCCTACTGTCTTTTCTGACATAGTATATCCTGGATGACATGCATTAGTACTATCAGCCATAAGTAATAACACACCTTGTTTACCTATCTTAGCTAATCTTTGTAAATCTATTACATTACCATCAACAGGAGTAAAATCCACTTTAATATCTCCAGTATGAACCACTATTCCTAATGGAGTATGAATAGCTAAGGCACAACTATCTGCAATACTATGGTTTGTTCTTATAAATTCTATCTTTAATTTTTCTAAAGCTATAGTGTCCCCTGGTTTAACTACATTTAAGTCTACTATATCAAGCATTTTATGCTCTTCCAACTTACTCTGAATTAACCCTATTGTTAAATTAGTAGCATAAATTGGAGCATTAATTTGATTTAGTATATACGGTATTGCCCCTATATGATCTTCATGTCCATGAGTTATAAAAAATCCTTTTACTCTATCTTTATTATTAACTAGGTATGTTACATCTGGAATTACAACATCTATTCCATACATTTCTGAATCAGGAAAAGTCATTCCGCAATCTACAACTATAATTTCCTCACCATACTCTATTACTGTTATATTCTTCCCTACTTCTCCAAGTCCACCTAATGGTATAACTTTTATCTTTTTCTTGCTTTCCATCAAAATCCTCCACATTATTTACCTTAATCTATTTTTCTCTATTTTTTGCATAAAAACAAAAGTTGTTTTAAATCAACTCATTTATAATTAAATATTATTTTATAATTCAATCCGTTCAATTCTTATAACTAAACTAACATCTCTTATAAATTTATTTACTTAACATTGCATTTACAATACTTAACATCTGATTATGTTAACTTTACTTATTGCTTAATGGTGCTAAACTTATTTAAATATAATTTTTATATAATAATTATAAAACAACTTAAATAAATACATATAAAATTTATTACATATATTCATTTAACTTTTTTTATATTTATAAGACATTATAAACAATTCCCCACTTTTTTTCAACTCTCTATCTAAATTGTTCGTTGAAGCTTGAATGTGGTGATGGCGAAAAATTGATTATATAATCTCCAGGAAGGAATATAATTTCACTAAGAATTTATATTATTATTTCCATAAAATCTGCTAAAGCTTCGAAAGTCATTTCATTCCCTCAGCTTCTTAACGCAGATTTTATTCCAATAATAATTAAATTCTAAAGTTCATTATATAATCTTCCCTCCGATAATATAATCAATTTTTCTTCTATCACTAGATTTAAGCTAAAAGTACAATTTTCTAAGTTCTTCCCCTTGAAGATAACGACTTCTGATATATTTAATCTGAAAACTTATTAACTAAAAATACTTTAACTTTGATAAAATAAAACACCTTCAAGTAAAAATATAAATTCTAGGCGAAAATTTCACAGTTCCCGGAAAATAAATATTTCATTTTTTCGCTTCCGTGTGGTGCACTCTTAAATTAATTCTAATAATTTTAAAACATGAGTTGCGATTTTTCTTTCTTTTCCTTTGTATGGATATGAATGTATGTGGATTGCTGGATTGAAGTTTAATTCTATTATTGCATAATTGGTATTTTCATCACTATAATCTTCAAGCATCATATCAACACCACAAATTTTAGCTCCTGCTGCTTTAGCTGCATTTACTGCTATATCTTTAAACTTTTGTGGGATATCATCTGTATAATCTACGCTATCTCCACCTGTACTAATATTTGAATTTTCTCTTAAATATACTATTTCATCCTTTTTAGGTACATAAGCAAAATTCTTTCCTTGTTGCTTTAAGAATAACTCAGCATTTTCTTCTAGCCTTATTTTTTCAAGAGGTGTTACATACCCCTTACCACGCAATGGATCTTGATTTTTAACTTCAACTAATTCTGTTATAGATTTTTCTCCATCACCAATAACATTAGCTGGAACTCTATGTAAAATTCCTACTACCTCATCATTTATAACTAAAAATCTATATTCTTTTCCTTTAATAAATTCTTCTATAAGAACTGTATTATCATTTTTAAATGCTATTTCAAAAGCATGAATTATATCTTCTAAATTTGTGCCCTCTGGGAAAATATTTATTCCTATACCAAAGTTAGTACTCTTTGGTTTTATTACGATAGGCTTATTAATATAGTTACGTGCTTTTATTTTTGCATCTTCTATATTGTTAAATTCCTCACCCTTTGGAACCTTAACTCCTTTTTCTGCTAAAACCTTTTTAGTTACAGTTTTATTTTCCATAATTAATACAGAAACATAAGTATCTTTAGATGTTTTAGTTGCCTGTTTTACATACTCTATTTTTTCTCCTTTTTTAAGGGATATAAAATTCTCACTTCTATCAACTACATTTACAGTAATACCTCTTTTAATAGACTCTTTCATTAAAATTTGAGTTGATAGTTCTAAATCCTCATATCCTTCTAATTTAAATCTATTTTTATATGCAGATTCTTTATACATTTTTGCTAAATTTAAAAATGTATCAATATATCCCTCTTCTTTTATTTTTTCTGTTATTTTATATGCATAAGTTAATTTACTATCTTTAACTTTAGCAATCATATTTTTAATTACATCTTCAAAACCTAAATTTAATTCATTGTTAATGCTCTTAATTTCATTAAGTATTTCTAATCCAAAATCTATTCTATTTATACATTTTCCATCATGTTTTAACTCTATATTATCAATTCCATGTACAGCTATTAATTGTTGATTTTCTAAAGCTTCTTCTTGCCAGTTTTCAAAACCACTTTCTTCTTTAATTAATAAATAAATATTAAATACTTGTAAGAATTTTAAGTCATCTAAACTTATTCCACCCTTTTCAAATGGATTAATATCTATTGTTCTATATTCTAAATATCTTATTCCATCATTAAGTAATGATTCTTTAAAGTTCTTTGTATCACTTGGCTTTAATCTTACTTGACTATATAATTCCTTATAATTTTCTATTAACTCATCTTTAATATATCTATCTATACTTTCTAAATACTCATTAACACTATTATAACTTGGGAATAAATCTACTTTATTTTTATATCCACACTTTCCATTTCTATGGGATATTGCACCTAAGCTACTATATTCACTATGATTAACTTTTTTTAATGGACATTTGCAGCTATCAATAAAACTTTCATGTACAATTGGGGCTGCTCCAAGAAGATATACTATAAGCCATCTATATCTTAAGTAATTTCTAGCAACTTTTAAATAAATACTATTTTTAAATTCCTTATAAGAAAGTTTCCTTTTACTATCTTCATATAATTTTTCAATTATAGATTCATCAAAAGAAAAATTATAATGAATTCCAGATATAAGTTGCTTTTTGCCACCATATTTAAGTAATAATTTCTCTCTATATTCTTGAGCTTCTTTACTATTATTATCAAACTTAGCTACTGGAATATCTTTATCATCTGGTATTATACATGGCATTGAATCTGGCCATAAGTATTCATCTCCAATTTCCATTGCAACTATATCATATAATGCTCTTGTAAAATCATAAGTTTCTTTTATATCTGATAATGCTGGTGTTATAACTTCTATCTGACTTTCCGAAAAATCTGTTGTAATATATGGATTATGTGCTTTATCTCCAAACTCTTCTGGATGATCACTTTTAGCTAAATATCCATTCTTATCTAATCTTAAAGCTTCTCTTTCAATACCAAAGTTTCCACTTAAAATTTCTTTACTAGAAAATAAATTTTTTATTTTATTTAACATCTTTATAATTTCTCCTTATCTTAATTAGATATATAGAATAGGCTGCTATTCCCTTTAATATACTTGAAATAGCTATACTCCACCATATCCCAGTAATTCCAAGACTCTTCATCAGTATTAAAGCCATTGGAATTCTTAAAACTGTAAACACAATACTAATTGTAGCTGGTATTTTAGGCATTCCTAAACCTGTAAAAAATCCATTAGATACCATTTCTATTGTACTAAAGCTCTGGGAAAATGCAACCGCTTGTAAATAACCACTAGCTATTAAAATGGTATTCTCCTCTCTAATAAACAATCTTATAATTGGTTCTTTAAAGACAATAAAAACTATAGACATAATCATTGAATAAATAATTCCTAATAATAATGCAGTATAATACCCTTGCTTTATTCTTTTAAATTTATTAGCACCAAAATTTTGACCTGTAAAACTTGATATTGCTCCATTTAATCCACCAATAACCATATAGGTTATTGATTCAATTTGTAAACCTATTTTTTGTGCTGCAATTGAATTTGTCCCAAATATAGCAATTATCTTAGCTAAAATTATATTAACTATTGTAAATAGTATTCTTTGAAATGCCATAGGAAAACCTAGTCTTACAATGTCTAGTATTTTTTCTTTATCAACTCCTATGCTCTTATCATAATGTAATATTCCATTTGATTTTATTTTATATAATACAAACATTACTATATTTGATATTAATGTTGCTACTGCTGCACCTAAAACCCCTAACTTAAATACATAAATAAATACTGGATCTAAAATTATATTCATTATCATTCCTATAGCATTTATCTTAAAGGAATCTCCATTATTTCCAAAACTACTAAATATTCTTGTATATAGAGAATTGAAAAATGCAAAAAATAAAATTGGTGCATTTATAGCTAAGTAATAATATGAATTTCTTTCTACAAACTCATTATTAAGACTTAAAAATGAAATAAAACTTCTTCCTAAAACTATTAAAGTTAACGTATATATTATTGCTATAATAAAATTTATTGCTATTCCTGAATTAATATATTGCTTTACTTCCTTATTATCCTTTCGTCCAATAGCATGTGAAACCTTTATTCCTGTTCCTATAACAACTAATGAATTAATGGAATATCCTAATCCAATAAAAAAGCTTGATGATCCTATGCTTGCTACAGCATCACTTCCTAATCCACCTACCCATAGCATATCTATTAAGTTATAAGTAAATTGTAATAATGAGCTACCCATAATAGGTAATGCTAAAGCTGTAAGTACATTAATAACTTTTCCTTGTGTTAAGTCAATTTTTTTCATATATTCTCCTTAAAATTATTTTTAGTTAATTAATAAAAATAATACTTATTATTTAACCACTAAATATAGATAGTTATCTATGTTTAATATAGTTTTTTATTTTTTAATTGTCAACAGTCATAGTATTATCGAAAAAAATTCCTTAATACATCTCCCATAATTTTTTTATCTTTTATAAAAATAAAAGGGCCTCATAATAATTAAATTTATTATGATAACCCTTTTGTGAATTTAACAATCACAATTCGTGCTTTCTTCAATTATTAATTCTTTATTGCTTAGCATTAATTCATTTAAAAACATTAATAACTCATTTGCATTATCTTTATTTAAGCTATAATAATTCCAAGTGCCCTCTTTTCTTAAGTTAACTAATCCGCATTCTATTAGTACCTTCATATGATGAGATAATGTTGGTTGAGTAAATTTAAAGTGTTCTAACAACCTACAAGCACATCTCTCACCTAAAGATAATATATGAATAATTTGTAATCTATTAGAATCACTTAATGCTTTTAATATTTTTGCATTATTCTCATATTTACTATCCATAACTCCTCCAATAAAACTACTTTAAATATTATTATTCCCTAAATTCTTCTCTTAAATTACTAATTATTATTTTTCTAATATCTTCAGCTAGAGTCTTTTCTTCATCTCTTGTTAATCCATCAGTTTCTATAGCCTTACAAAATGTTACATTAACAGTAGACGGCTTAAATTTATTATTCTTTTCAAATGATGTGAATGCAGCATCTATTGTTACAGGTACTATTGGCACCTTAGCTTTAATTGCTAGTTTTAAACTTCCCTTTTTAAAAGGAAGTGTTTTTCCATCTAAACTTCTAGTTCCCTCTGGGAATATCATCATTGAATAGCCATCTTTTAAATTTTTTACTCCTTCATTAATTACTCTAACAGCATCCCTTGGATTTTGCCTATCTAAAGGTATGCATTTTCCTCTTGATAACCAATAACTTAATATTGGAACCTTTAAAACCTCTTTTTTAGCTACAAATCCAACAAGCCTATCAGCTGAATAGAATATAGTTGGTATATCTAATATACTTGTATGATTTCCTATAAAAACACATGGGCCTTCTGGTATATTTTCTTTTCCGTTAATTTTAATATCCATACCTATTATATTTATTGTAAACTTTGCCCATAAGTACATGCATTGTCTAACATACTCAGTTGCTTTCTCTATACCTTCCTTTTTCTTAATATGCTCATATTTAAATCCCTTTAATCTAGCATAAACCATATAAAAAAGGTATCTTATTCCTTTTATAATCATATACTTCCCCCTCTTCATTTGATTAAATTTATTATATCATTATTTTGCTGTCAATAACAAACTATTGGTATAACAAAAAGAGTTGTTATAAAAACAACTCTTCTTATATACTTTTATACTCTAGATATTTTAAAAATTATAAAGATATTTCATATTCTAGTGGAGCCTTTTTTAATAATTCTATGCTTCTAGTATCTGGTTGAGATACTCCAACAAACAGCTTAAACTTTTTGCTATCAACTAATCTATTCCCTTCATAATCAACAACTTCAAATGCTCTTTTATTTAAACTCATTTTAATAGTTTTTGTTTCTCCACACTTTAAAGATACACGTTTAAAATTAGCTAAACTATAGTTTTTCACAGCATACTTTGACTCTAAATCTTTGATATAACATTGAACTACTTCTTCAATATCATAATTCCCTGTATTTTTAATATCAATCTCTATATTAATATTATATTTATCTTGATTATTTTTTACTTTTAAACTACTTAGTTCTACATTTGAATATGTTAATCCATACCCAAAAGAATATAAACTTTCATCCTTCATATATCTATAAGTTCTATTTTCCATTGAGTAATCTTCAAAATCTGGTAAATTTTTAGTATCCTTATAAAATGTAATTGGAAGCTTTCCACTTGGTGATACTTTTCCAAATAATATTTCTGATACTGCTTGCCCTCCATGACTTCCTGGATACCAAGCATTTAAAATTGCTGCACATCTATCATCTACATTATTAAAAGTTAATGCACTTCCTGTCCCTAAAACTACAATAACTGGTGTTCCTGTAGCAATTATACTTTCTAGTAATTCTTGTTGCTTTCCAGGTAAATTTAAATCACTCTTATCTCCAGCAGCTTCACTATTCCCAGTATCACCTTGTTCCCCCTCAATAGTTGAATCTAACCCTAAACACATTATTGCTACATCAGCTTTTTTAGCTACAGAAATAGCTTCTGATAATCTATCATTAGGTAATGATAATGCACCAACCTTTTCCTTATATAAATGGCATCCTTCAGAGTAATAAACCCTAATATCTTCACCTACTTCAGCATGTATACCTTCTAAGATAGTAGTGTACTTTGATGCTGTACCATGATAATTACCATTGAGCATTATTTTACTATCTGCATTAGGCCCAATAACTGCAATAGATTTAAGTTTTGATTTATCTAAAGGTAATATACCATTATTCTTTAATAAAACCATAGATTTTCTTGCAGCTTCTAATGATAATTGATTATTTTCTTTTGAATCATTTGACTCATAAGGTATTTCATCATATTCACAATCATCATCAAACATACCAAGCCTTATTCTAGTTGCCATTAATCTCTCAGCTGCTATAGTTATATCCTCTTCAGTTACTAACCCTTCTTTATAAGCTAACATCATTTGTAAATAAACATTACCACAGTTTAAATCACATCCATTTTTTATTGCAAGTGCTGCTGATTGCGTTGCAGTACTAGTTACTTTATGATTCATATGAAAATCTACAATTGCCCAACAATCTGAAACAACATGTCCTTTAAAACCCCATTTTCCTCTTAAAATATCAACTAATAATGTTTTACTTCCACAGCAAGGCTCTCCATTAGTTCTATTATATGCTCCCATTACAGACTCTACATCTGCTTCCTTTATGCATGCTTCAAATGCTGGTAAATATGTTTCATATAAATCTTTATTATTAGTAACAGCATTAAATTCATGCCTTACACCTTCTGGCCCACTATGCACTGCAAAATGCTTTGCGCATGCAGCAGTTTTTAGATATTTACCATCGCCCTGTAACCCTTTAACAAAAGCAACTCCTAATCTTGATGTTAAATATGGATCCTCCCCATATGTTTCTTGACCTCTTCCCCATCTTGGATCTCTAAATATATTTACATTTGGCGACCAAAGAGTTATTCCTTTATAAATATCTCTATCATCATTTTTTGAAAACTCATTATACTTTGCACGAGCTTCAGTTGAAACGACATCTGCAACCTTTTCTAAGAACTCATCATCAAATATTGCTGCAAGTCCAATTGCCTGTGGAAAAACAGTTGCTGTGCCAGCTCTTGCAACTCCATGTAACCCCTCATTCCACCAATTATATCTAGGAATATTTAACCTTTCATTAGCTGGTGCATTATATGTTAATTGTTCTGCTTTTTCTAATAATGTCATTTTTCCAACTATTTCTTTTGCTCTTTCCAAAGCCTCTTCATGTGTAATTTTTACTTTTCTATTTATCATACTCATTCTCCTTACCTTTATCAAATATACCTTAATTATTTATTTATATAAAATATTAACGATTTATTAATCCATCATTTTTACTTTTCATAATATTTGTTACATCTATTTCAGATGCTATATTAAAATCACCTTTAATAGTATGTTTTATAGCTGATGCTGCAACCGCAAACTCTAAAGAATTTTCTAAACAATACTTTCTCAATATTCCATGCAAAAATCCCGCTGCAAATTAACACTTTCTATTCCTACTAACCTAATTCCATTACTCTCAACAGTTTCTTTTAATTTAATTATTTCTTCTAACGGCCATACTTCTCCAGCTGGTATATGATGTAAAGCAGATATTACACCTTCAACTCCTGGTATTTGACGTATTTGATCTAACTTTACGCTATCTTCTTCTTGACCAAACCATCTCAAAGTCATTCTCATTTATATTTCCCCCTAATAAATCTTTCTTCCATGAATATCTTCTATCATTGATTTTCTATAAAAATATGAGTTTATAATATCTCTCCACTCTTTAGCATGATCTTTTTGGAATTCTAGTCTTTCCAATGTTCTATTGAATACTTTATTATTTATTACACCTTCTAACTCTCTCCACTTTGAAATCATAACTTCAACATCTTCAACCCCTTCAAAATGAGTATCATATATATGTTGAATTAAAGTTTTTCCATTCTTCAATATATAATCATAATTTACATAATGGAAAAATAATAATAACTCCATTGGACAAGTTTCTATATTTTCATACATTTCAGCATTTTCTTTTCTGTATTGAGTTGTATACCCTGTACCATTTCTAGTTCTATCTACTCCCATACCATAGTGATCTGCCCTATGGTATGTTCCCCATCTATCATACTCATATCCATCTACATTAGGTCCAAAATGATGATTAGGATTAACCATCCATCCTATTCCTAATGGAGAAGTATACTTTTCATATGCAGGCCAAGATTTCATTAAAATATCTTTTATATTAGAAATAACTTTTTCATTACAAGAGAAAGTTTGCTTAATCCATTCTTCAGCGATTTCTTCCGCTGATAAATCTGTATTCCATGCAATTCTTCCAAATCCATAAAGATTAGCTGCTGCTAAATCATGTCCTGTCCAATTTTTATCATTTCCTAAATTCGCTACTGCAACCATACCACATTTACTTTGATTAAAAGTTCTTCCAGATATTATATCTGCTACTGTATCTAATGAGTCATCGCAATGTGTTCTAAACTCTAATATTTCTTTAAACATAGGTATTAAGTAACAAACATGCTTTTGTTGCCCAGTATATTCTTGTGCGATTTGTACCTCAAGCATTTGATTTGTATTATTCAACCCTCCAAATAATGGTGATATTGGTTCACGTACTTGGAAATCCATAGGTCCATTTTTTATTTGTAAAATTACATTTTCATCAAAATTTCCATCTATAGGCATAAAATTATCATATCCTGCTCTAGCTCTATCAGTTTTTCTATCTCTCCAATCTTGTTGACAATTATAGACGAAGCATCTCCATATAACTGTTCCCCCATATGGTTTTATTGATTTTGCTAACATATTTGCTCCATCAGCATGAGTTCTATTATAAGTAAATGGACCTGGTCTTCCTTCTGAGTCAGCCTTAACTAAAAACCCTCCAAAGTCCGGAATATTCTTGTACACAATTTCACTTTGCTTATTCCACCAAGTTATTACATCATTATTTATTGGATCTGCAGTTTCTAACCCTCCAATATCAATTGGTGCTGCGAAGTCAACACTTAAAAACAATTTAATTCCATAACTATTAAATAAATCTGATAATTCCTTTAATGTTGGTAAATATTTTTCAGTAATAAATTCTACTGCTTCATTTTTTACATTAACATTATTAATAACAACTGCATTTATACCTATTGAAGAAATCAGCCTTGCATAATCCCTTGTTCTATCATCTAATATTATTTCTCCATTATTAAAGAAGAATGAATTACCAGAATAGCCTCTTTCTATAGACCCATCTGAGTTATCCCAATGATTTAACATACGTAATGGATTCTTAGGTATTTCTGTTATATCTAGCCTATCTAAATTCTCATCTTCTATTATCATTCTTATTAAATGAAAAACTCCATATAATATAGCAATTTCAGTCTGACCTTCAATAATTAATTTATTACCTTCACTTTTAATACAAAATCCTTCTTCTCCTAAAGTATCATTAAATATCTTTCTTAAAATTATCCCAGCTTCCAAACTATTTTCCTTAGCAACTTGTAAATTGAAATTTAAAATATCTTTTAATACTTTTTCCAATTCTTTAATAGAATTATTAATTATTTCTCCTGATAAATCTGTATATATGTTTCCTAAAAACTTTATCTCTTTATCTATTTCCTTTTCTTTATAGTTTAACCATGCCATTTCCCAACTCATAACTTTCTCCAACTAGATCCTTATTATCAAACTTAAAATAACTTTTACAGTTATTATACGAAATATCTCTTACTAAATTTCCAAGCGTTTCAATTTCATAAGGATATTCGCCACTATTAACCCATTCTCCTATAAGATTACACATAATTCTTCTAAAATAATCATGTCTTACATATGATACAAAGCTTCTTGAATCTGTTAACATCCCAATAAAATTTCCCAATAACCCCAATTCACCCAAACTTTTCATTTGATCTTCAATCCCTCTTTTATGATCATATAATCTTTGAATTTAACATCTTCAATTGCAAGTACACAATCAGGTCTCCATGTTGGCAACACTAGTGTTTTAAAGTTACCATCATTTTTAATAATTCTATGCCATTTCAAATCATCAATAGGATCATCTGTAGTGCATAATATTTCTACATTAGATTTTGATATTATTCTTTTTACTGTAAGGTTATCTCCTTTTAATTTTTTATTGCAAAATTCCCATACTGCTTTGGCATTTTTTTATTTAAAATTCCATCATAATTAAAGTAATACTTTAACTCTAAATGACTCCAATGATATAATGGATTTCCTATAGCTTTTTCTAATACACTTGCCCATTTCTCAAACTTTTCCCAATCACTTGCATTCCCAGTTATATATTTTTCATCTATTCCATTACTTCTCATTTGCCTCCATTTATAATGGTCACCTTCAAGCCAAAGCTGAGTAATATTTTCAAATTTTCTATTCATTGCAATATCTTTAGGATTAATATGACAATGATAGTCTATTATAGGTAGCTCCTCAACATAGCAATCATATAATGTTTGTGCTACATCTGAGTTCAACATAAATCTTCTATCCATGAACCTCTTCATACAATTTTCCCTTCTTTATGTGAAATTACTATTTAACCTTATGAATTAATTATATACTCCTCATTAAAATTTAACTTTTTAAATATTGCTAATAATTGCCCAAATATTGCTTTTTTTTTATTTTTATCTATTATATACTATTAATATGAAATTATATAATATATGGTAAAGGGTGAGTAATTAAATTTATGATTGAAACGTTAAATGGAATAAAAGAAACTATTAATTTTACCCCTTCTTCTCATAGTCGAATACATGATAATACAGTTTGTGAAGACTATCCTCCACATTGGCACTTGGAATTAGAGATTATTATTCCAATTGAAAACTGCTATGATGTTATTATAGAAAATAAAAATTATCACTTAGATAAACATGATATTTTATTTATAAACTCTGGTATAGTTCATTCTATAAAATCTCCTATTAGCGGAAAGAGATATATCTTACAGTTTGATTTATCTCCATTATGCCAATTTAAAGAGTTTGAAAGTGCTTTATATATTCTTCCACCAGTATTACTATTAACACACCAAAGTTCAATTTATCCAATAATACATGATTTAATTAATACTATAATAAACGAATATAAAAATAATGATGTTCTTTCAGAAGCTCTTATTTATTCAAAATTAATACAAATTTATGTAAATCTATCTCGCAATGAAGTCTATAAGAGAATTAATAGCGATACAACAATAAATAAGCAACATGAATATATAGAGAAACTACTATTTGCCTGTAATTATATAACTTCTCATTATAACGATGATTTAACTCTAGAAGATGTTGCTTCTGTAATAGGATTCAGTAAATATCATTTTTCAAGATTATTTAAGCAATTTACAAATATGACATTTTATAATTACTTAATTGCTCAAAGAATTAGTAAAGCTGAATTAATGTTGGCAAATTCCAATTTAAGAATTTCTGATATTGCTATGAATACTGGATTTAATAGTATAAGTACTTTTAATAGAATTTTTAAAAACGTTAAAGGTTGTTCTCCTAATGACTTTAGAAAAACTATTCATCGCAGTAAACCTATATTAAATAGTAAAAACATCTTTATGGAGTAAAAAAACAACCTATATAATAGAGTTTTCTATTATATAGGTTGTTTCTAATTATAAAATATTATTTAAATGGATTTTCAGTCTTATAAAGCATTCCTTTTGGTTGGTTAAACCCAACTTCTTTAACTCCTAAATAGTTAAATACATTTGTTATAGCTTTTCCAAAGTGTCCAAATGCAACTGCTCCATGGTGTGGATATCTTCCTTCTATTAATACATGTCTATAGAATCTTCCCATTTCTGGAATAGCAAATATACCAATTGATCCAAATGATCTTGTTGCGACTGGTAATACTTCACCTTCTGCAACATATGCAGTTAATTCAGCATCTGCATTACTTTGTAATCTAAAGAATGTGATTTCACCTGGAGCGATATCTCCTTCTAAAGTACCTCTAGTTATATTTGGTTCTTGATTTGGCTCTAAAGATCTAGCCATAATCATTTGATTCTTCATATTTTTAAATGATAACTTACATGCTGGAGTATTTCCACAATGGAATCCCATAAATGTATCTTTTAGTGTATAATTGAATTTATCTTTTATTTCTTCTTCATACATATCTCTTGGTACGCTATTGTTAATATCTAATAATGTAACAGCATCTTTACTTACACAAGTTCCAATATATTCACTTAATGCTCCGTAAATATCAACTTCACATGATACTGGAATTCCTCTTGATACTAATCTACTATTTACATAGCATGGTACAAATCCAAATTGAGTTTGGAATGATGGCCAGCACTTGTTAGCGAATACAACATATTCTCTAGATCCTTTATGAGCTTCCATCCAGTCTAATAATGTTAATTCATATTGAGCTAATTTAGGTAAGATACCTGGCATTTTATTACCTTCTCCAAGTTCTTTTTCCATATCAGCTATAACTTCAGGAATTCTTGGATCATTTGCATGTTCATTAAATGCTGCAAATAAATCTAATTCTGAGTTTTCTTCTATTTCAACACCTAAGTTATATAATTGTTTAATTGGTGCATTACATGCTAAGAAGTCTTGTGGTCTTGGTCCAAAAGATATAACCTTTAAGTTTTGTAACCCTAAAAGTGTAGTAGCAACCGGTTCAAATTCCTTAATCATTTCTGCAACTTCTTCATAAGTTCCTACTGGATATTCTGGAATATATGCTTTAATGTTTCTTAACGCTAAGTTATAACTAGCATTAAGCATTCCACAGTAAGCATCTCCTCTTCCTCCAACTAAGTTGTTTCCTGTTTCTTCAGCTGCAGCTACAAACATAACTGGTCCACCAAATTCTTTAGCAAGTAAAGTTTCTGCTGTTTCTGGTCCAAAGTTTCCAAGATAAACTACTAAAGCATTTACTCCTGCTTCTTTAACTTGAGCTAAAGCTTGTCTCATATGAACTTCACTTTCAACAGTTGTTGGACATTCATATATATCTCCATAAGTTTCTTTATAAGCTTTTACTACAGCTTGTCTACGTCCTGTAGATAACTCCATTGGGAAACAGTCTCTACTAACTGCAACAATTCCTAATTTTACGTCTGGTATATTTTTGAAATTCATAATAATTCTCCTCAACTTTCCTTTTATTTTTTCTAATAATTTATTTTTAATTTTTATTACTTAACTTTTTACTTATATCAAAAGCATATTAATTTCTTAATTTACTTTATTGAAATATTTTCACCCTTAAGACCAATAAATGCTCCTTGTTCTTCAAGATCTGTTTCTGGATGTCCTATAAGCCATTTATTTTTTGCAAATAATAATGCATCTTCACCTTGTTTTTCTATATTTACTTCCAATGCTGTATTAGTATTTTTATGTAGTATTACTACACATTTAAATCCATTATTATTAGCATTGCATGGTGCATAATGTAATGTAGTTCCATAAACTTCTATTGCTGTTCCTGCTGGTACAAAAATAGCCTCAATTTTTGAAGTATCATAAGAGTAATCGTCTTCAATATCTTGTTCCAAACCTAATAATAAAATTAAATCAGTAACAGCTATATTAATTTCACTAGTTCTATGATACTCAACTGCATTTAGCATATAATTATTGCCATTGCAATAACCTATTTGAATATCAAGGCCTCCAAATTCTCTATTTTTAAATTCTTTAGCCACATCTAAATTTTCTAATTCTTTTATAGAAGGTTCATATATTACCCCTTCTGGTAATGGTGTTGCTTCCATTTTATTTAAAAGCTCTTTAACATCATAATTCTTAAGTACTCTACCATACTTTTTAAACTCTATATCATTGACATTTTTTATAACCACTCAATTCATCTCCTTAATATATAAGTACAAGCTCCTTTATCTTTCTAAAATTAAACAGCAATTAATTTTAATGCTAAGTGTAAATTGAATTTAACAACTTTAGTGTGTTCGTAAAGAAGAAAATTTTAATAAGAAATACCATGTCCAATTAAAATCCTTATGTGTTCTCTTTGGTTTCTAAATCAAATATTTAGAATTTCATGACAAGAAGCTTGTATTTAATAAATTAATAGCTATATTAATTAGCTAAATAATTTCATTGTTTCATTAACAACATTTTCAACTGTAAATCCAAACTGTTCAAATAAAGTTGCTGCATTTCCTGATGCACCAAATGTATCTAGCGAAACTACTTTTCCATCTAATCCCACATATTGATACCAACCAAATGAAGTTAATGCTTCAACTGCAACTCTCTTTCTAACACTATTTGGAAGTACGCTTTCTTTATAAGCTTCATCTTGAGCATTAAATATTTCAAATGATGGAATACTTACTACTCTTGCATCTATACCTTTAACTGCTAATTCATCTGCTGCCTTAAATATAAGTTCAACTTCTGATCCTGAAGCCATTAATATTACATCTGGAGTTTCTTTCTTAGAATCTTTAAGAATGTATCCTCCTTTTAATGCTCTCTTTGCACATCCATCATATAGTGGTAACTTTTGCCTAGTTAATACTAATGAAGTTGGAGTTGTACCATTAGTTACTGCATAATACCAAGCTGCTGCAGTTTCTTTTGAATCTGCTGGTCTAAATACAGTCATATTTGGCATACTTCTAAGTGCTGCTAATTGCTCTATTGGTTGATGAGTTGGACCATCTTCCCCTACTCCAATACTATCATGAGTTAATACATAAGCTATTGGTAAATTCATTAATGAAGATAATCTCATTGCCCCTTTCATGTAATCACTAAATACAAAGAATGTTGCACAGAATACCTTTAATCCTCCATGAGCATACATACCATTTGCTATAGCAGCCATTGCATGTTCTCTTACTCCAAAGTGAAGGTTTCTTCCACTTCTATCTTCTGCTGAAAAATCACCTTTTCCAGACATGTAAGTTTTATTAGAAGGAGCTAAATCAGCTGATCCTCCAATAAAGTTTGGAATCAATTCTGCTAATCTATTTATCATAATTCCTGAAGATTCTCTTGTAGCCATTTCTTTATCAAAACTCCAAAAATCTTCATTATTTAATAAAGCCTCACTATCGATTTCTCCTGACATCCACTTAGAATATTCTGCTGCTAATTCAGGATATTCATTTTTATAAGACTCAAACAAATTATTCCAAGAGCTTTCTTTTTTAACTCCTGCATTAATATACTTATCCATATTAGAATATACTTCTGCGGGAACATAAAAATCTTCTTGTTTCCATCCTAGATTTTCTTTCATTGCTTTTATATTTTCAGCCCCTAAAGGTTCTCCATGGGCAGATGCTTTTCCTTGTTTTGCAGGGCATCCAAATCCAATTTGATTTTTAACTATTATCATTGATGGCTTAGAAGTTTCACTTTTGGCTTCTTCTATTGCTTTTTCAATAGCTTCAATATCATTTCCATCATTAACTTTAATTACTTGCCAATTATATGCTTCATATCTCTTTGCTACATCTTCTCTAAATGCTATATCAGTATCACCCTCAATAGAAATATTATTTGAATCATATAAAACAATAAGCTTTCCTAATCCTAAAGTTCCAGCAAGTGATGAAGCTTCCCCTGAAATCCCTTCCATTAGGCACCCATCACCAACAATAGCATAAGTATTATGATTAACTACTTCATAGCCTGGTTTATTAAACTTTTCAGCTAAGTGAGCTTCTGCAATTGCCATACCAACTGCATTACATATACCTTGTCCTAAAGGTCCAGTTGTTATCTCAACACCTTTAGTATGACCATATTCAGGATGTCCTGGTGTTAAACTTCCTACTTGTCTAAAATTCTTAATATCTTCAACAGTTATTCCATATCCAAATAAATGTAATAAAGAATACTCAAGCATTGATCCATGACCTGCTGATAATATAAATCTATCTCTGTTATCCCAATTAGGATTCTTTCCATTATGATTCATTTTACTCCATAATGTATATGCCATAGTTGCTGCTCCAAGTGGTAATCCCGGATGACCTGATTTTGATTTTTCTATTGCATCTGCTGAAAGTACTCTTATTGCATTTATACTTAATTTATCTAGTTCTCTACTCATCTTTAACCCCTTTTGATTATTTAAATTTATTTCTTATTTATACTATTTACCAAAAGCTGAAGCCCAATCTGCCTTAAACTTTTCAAGACCTGCATCTGTTAATGGATGCTTAACCATTTGCATTACTAAAGCATGTGGTACTGTTGCAATATGTGCACCTGCTCTAGCTGCTTCTATAACATGAATTGGATGTCTTACACTTGCAGCTATTATTTCTGTTGTTATTCCATGAACATCAAATATTTCAGCAATTGTTCTAACAAGTTCCATACCATCCATAGATATATCATCTACTCTTCCTAAAAACGGACTAACATAAGTTGCCCCTGCATTTGCTGCTAATAATGCTTGGTTAGCAGAGAATATTAATGTAACATTTGTCTTAATCCCTTCACTAGCCAATACTTTAACAGCCTTAAGACCTTCAACTGTCATTGGAATTTTAACTATCATATTTGGATGAATAGCAGCAATTTCTCTACCTTCTTTTATCATTCCTGCTGCATCTTCACTTACAACCTCACCACTAATAGGTCCATCTACTATTTCTGTTATTTCTTTTATAACTTCATTAAAGTCTCTACCTTCCTTAGCTATTAATGATGGGTTTGTAGTTACTCCACAAATAACTCCCATTTCATTAGCTTCTTTAATATGCTCTACATTTGCAGTATCTAAAAATAACTTCATTTTAAACTCCCCTTTATATTATAAATATTATTTAACAACTTTTTAAAATTAGTTTTAAAAGTTTTTTTATAAAAAGGCAGTTATAATTTCTGCCCTTTTAATTGTAGATTTTAGTTACTATATTAATTCAAAAACTCTTCTAATGGAACCATTGCTGCGCCTAAAAGATATGATTCTTTAAATTCTGTAACATCTATCTTACAATTTTCTTCATTTGTAAATAAATTGTCTTTATATACAACACTTCTTAAGAAGTCTATATTTTCTTTTAATAAACTATTTATATCTCCACCTAAAACTACACTTCTTGGATCTAATAGCATTGTTAAATTAGCTATTCCTATACCAAGCATTTTACAATACTTCTCCAAAACATCTTTTGTAGTTTTATTTCCCTTTTCAAATACTTCTATAAAATCTTCTATATCATCTACTTTTTTGCTACTCAAATTATTGAATTCTTCTAATAATGCATTAGTTGAAGTATATGATTCTAAACAACCATTAGAACCACACTTGCACTTCTTGCCCTCAATAGCAATTTTAATATGCCCCATTTCTCCTGCTGCATTATTACTTCCTCTATAAATCTTTCCATCTATTATTATTCCTAATCCTAATCCCTCAGTTATAGAAACATATAAAAGATTATTTAAAACATCCTTCTTATTTAGAAATTCATAATATGCTGAAAGATTAGCTTCATTATCTATATATATATGAGTATTAAATTCCTCAAAGTTTTCCTTTAAATTATAATTTTCTGCTCCTAATAGATAACAATTTTTTATTATTCCTTCTTCTGAATCTACTGTACCAGGAATTGAAATACCAATTCCTAATAATCTATCAATAGAAATATCATTTCGACTTAATATTTCTTTAATATTCTCTTTAGCAATAGCTACTATATTTTCAAATCCTTCATTATTATGTCTTATCCTAACAGCTTCTATAACTTCTTTTTTTAAATTTATTATAGATAATTTCACATGACGAGGGGTTAACGCTATTCCTAAAGCAAATCTACAGTTTTCATTGATTTTTAATGCCATTGCTTTTCTTCCACCAGTAGATTCTAAAGACCTAACATCACTAACAATCCCCTCTTTTTTAAGTTCTGTTATATTAGTTGAAACTGTAGTAATACTTATATCTAAACTTCTTGAAATATCTAATTTAGTTATTTCATTTTTTTCTAATAATAACTTAATTATTTTTTTTCTATTTGTTTCTTTAATTTTGCTATGATTTACTTCTATCAAATATGTCTTCCCCTCTCGAATGTCACCATCCAAGAACTTAAATATCTTTTAATCTTGGATAAAGTGAATTATATACTTTATATATCTTATCATAAAGGGCAATATTATCACAATTTGGATTTACAACATCTTGACCTTTTATAATTTTTTCACATGCCTCTTCAACAGATTCATATATTCCAACACCTACACCTGCTAATATAGCAACTCCCAATGCTGGTCCCTCTGATGCTTTTATTGTGCTTAATTTATAATTAAATATATCTGCTAAAATTTGTCTCCAAACTTCACTTTCTGCTCCACCACCACTAACTCTTACATCAGTAATTTCAACTTTCATATCCTCTATAATATCTAAACAGTTCTTTAAACTAAAGCTAACACCTTCTAAAATACTTCTAACAAAATCAGCATGCTTATTTATTAATGATACTCCGACAAATCCACCTTTTACATTTGGATCTATATGAGGAGTTCTTTCTCCCATAAGATATGGCATATAAATTACTCCATTTGCTCCTGGTTTTGAACCTGCAGCTTCTTTTGATAAATAATCATATATATTCATATTTTTTTCTTTAGCTTCATCAATTTCTTTTCTACAGAAGTTTTCCTTAAACCACTTTAAAGAAAGTCCTGCACCTTGAGTTACTCCCATAACATGCCACTTATTAGGAACTGCATGACATAAAGTATGAACTCTACCCTCTTTATCAAATCTAGGAGTATCTGTTGAAGCAAATACAACTCCTGAAGAACCTATAACAGTTGAAATTATTCCTTCACTTACTATTCCACTTCCTACTGCACCAGCAGCTTGATCTCCTGCTCCACCAGCTACTCCAGTACCAGCTACTAATCCAGTAATCTTTGCAACCTCTTCAGTAACATGTCCACTTATAACTATTGACTCATAAACATCTGCTAATATATTTTTATCTATTTCTAATGCTTGAAGTAATTCATCACTCCAATTTCTACTGTTTATATCTAACATTTGCATACCACTTGCATCTGAAACCTCAGTAGCAAATACACCTGTTAATTTAAATCTTATATAATCCTTTGGTAAAAGAACTTTATATATATTCTTATAATTTTCTGGTTCATTATCTCTTACCCATAATAGCTTTGAAAGAGTAAATCCTGTTAATGCTGGATTACCTGTTATTTCAATTAACTTTTCCTTACCTAAAACTTCTGTCATGTATTCACATTGTTTTTCAGTTCTTTGATCACACCAAATAATTGAATTTCTTATAACATTACAATCCTTGTCCACTAATACAAGTCCATGCATTTGTCCACTTAAACCTATACCTTTTATATCAGAAGCATTAACTTTGCTATTTTTAACTACATCTTTAATTCCATTAAGGCAAGCTTGCCACCAATCCTCTGGATTTTGTTCTGCCCATCCTACTTGTGGTTGAAATAAATCATAACCATAAGTTGCAGTTTCAATTGTATTTCCTAATTCATCAAACAAAGCTGTCTTTGTTCCTGATGTACCAATATCTAAACCTAATAAGTATCTCATAAACCCCTCCGAATTACTCATAAATTCTTTTTATTTCTATATTTTTAAAACTATTATTAAATAACTTTTTAAATGTTATTTCATAAGTTATTATAATACAATTTCTATACTTTTGCAACTACTTTTAAAAAGTTTTTGTATACATTTTCAATAAAAAATAAAAATAAGTCAAATTACTTTTATTAATTTTCATATAACAAAAGTAATTTACCTTTCAAAATTTATCTTACCAATTTCCTTACTACAGTTCCTGTTCCTATTCCCATCATAATAACACCAAATACTATTTCAAAACTTGCAATAATCTCTGATAAATTTATAGAAATACTTTCATTTGCTCCTACTCCACTAAATAAATTTATACTTAATATAATTCCCTCTTTTAAACAATCAAAAATCTCTCTATAATTGTATATATTATATTTCATTAAAGAGATTACAGTATTAGTATCATCAATCTCAATTCCAAAAATGGAATATAAAATTCCAAATATAATCATCATTATTAAAGAAAATACTATAGAGTTAATTGGTCTTTCACCATACCCACATGTAGCCCAATAAAAATATGATGATAACTTAGGAACAAAATCTAAAACATTTCTTTCAATTTTTTTTGCTAAATAATAATACTCACCAAAATTATTATTCAAGGAATTTTCCTTAAATTTATCAGCTATAGTTTCATATGTCATATAAATGCCCTCATATTCATCCCTATTCTTTTCTCTTAATTTTATTTGATCAAAGAAGGTTTTTTGATCAAATTTTGTTTTCATTTTATCAGTAAAATCTAAATCTATTATATATGTATCTATTATTTTAGCCCCACTTAAATCACAATCTTCAATTCTAATCCTTTTAAACTCTGAATTAATAACCATTAGACTACTCATATCACTTAAATTAAAAAAACTATTATGAATTAAGCATTTATCAAATATTAAATAACTTAATATACATCCATCAAACTTTGCATAAATATTGCACTTATAAAATTCACATGAAAAATTATCAAATCTATTAAGTGAAGGTTTCTTCTCACTTTCTTCTTAAAAAAAAGTACAGTTTTCAAATAGTACTCCCCCACTTTCAAAATTACATTCATAAAACTTACACCCTATAAAACTACATTCTTTAAATTTAATATTACCAAATGTGCAATTAGTTAATATTGAACAAATAATATCACTATTAGCAATTTCTATAAAATCATCTTCACCTAATATTTTACCTCCACCAAAATGCTTAAGATTAAATTCCTTATAACTATATTCTTTATCAAGATTATATGTATTAGGTAAATATCTACTTTTTAATAACTCATCAAATAACTTTTTATTATTACTTTGTCTATTTTGCAGCTGATTTTTTGCTTTATATTTTTCTTCTTTAAAATTTATATAGCCCATAATATCAACTCTCTTATAATATTATGGGCTATGTTTTATTACTTTATTCTTATATATCCTTTAATATTCAATAATCGTTTAATCATATATATTCAATCTTATTTTAAATTTAGCATAAATATTTTACTTATCTAAAATATATTCTAATCTCTAAATTTTTTTCTATATTGCAACGGAGTAATTCCTTTTACTTGAACAAATTTACTTATAAAATAATCTGTATTATTATATCCAACATCTTCTGCAATCTTATAAATTTTTTCATTACTTCTCTTTAACATAAGCGATGCCTTTTCAATCCTATAATCATTTAAATAGTCTTTAAAAGATTTATTATAATTCTTTTTAAATAGCTGCCCCAAATATGCAGTATTTAAATAATATTTTTCACTAAGGTACTTTAAAGTTAGTGGCTTCATGTAATTTTCATTAACCTCTTTATCAATTAAAGCTAATATACTATGCATTGAACTATTTCTTAAATCTCTTAAATATGTAGAAACCTCCACACAAAACCTTTTTAAATCACTAGCATTTCCAGTTGTTATAATCTTATTAAACAATTCAGCATTTATATAT
The DNA here is from genome assembly GCA_900543325.1 of uncultured Clostridium sp. Taxonomy (GTDB): domain Bacteria; phylum Bacillota; class Clostridia; order Clostridiales; family Clostridiaceae; genus Clostridium. The sequence continues at coordinate 30,261 of UQQU01000002.1, forward strand.
TCTAATACTTTATCTTTATTTGTACTTGAATTTAACTCCTTAATAATATTTATTAAATTACATAATAAATAATCAATATATATCTTAATAATTTTCAAATTATTAGTATCTTTATTAAAAGCCCTATAAAACATATCAATATAATTTTCTATTTTAACTACATCGCCATCTTCTATTGACTTTATTAATTTGTTTATATTTTCATTAATTAAATTGTAATCTATACTTTTTTTGTTATCTATATCATCATAATAAAATATATTTTTTTTATTAGTATTATTCTGTAAAATCTTAATCATATATAAAGAGTTATATGATATACCAATTTCATTTAGTGTTTCTACTTTCTTTCCAATAAGTAATCTACATTGGTATTCATTAGAGCTATTTAATCGCATCTTTAATTTTTCTATATACTGTTGTTCATTTAATCCTAACTCATCAGATAAGACACTACTAAATATTAATCCAACTCCCTCAAGTTTATCTTCCTTTATAATGTCATAAATTATATTATAAAAATTATTATTGCCTAACCAATCCTTTAAATTATCATAAACCTTTCTTTTATCTTCTGTTCTGCATTTCTCACTATTTTCATTTGAATAAATTTCTATGTTAATATACCTTAGATAATTTTTATATTTAAGATAACATTGTATATATTTTAAATCTTCATCATTATATTCATCACAAATTATCCTATTTAAATGTCTTTCATAAATCACTTTATTATTTTCTCTTTCCTTTTCGTATTCATCTTTAAATGATATTAGTATATTAGTCAATTCTTCTCTTTCTATTGGCTTCAAAATATATTCTTTAACACCATACTTTATTGCTTTCTTTGCATATTCAAATTCATAATAACCACTAAGCATAATACATTTAATTTTTTTATTCCATTTTTGATAAATGTTTTTTACTAAATCTAATCCATCCATTTCAGGCATTTTTATATCACTAATTATTAAATCTACTTTATTTTTTTCTATAAACTTGATAGCTTCCTTGCCATTTGACGCTTCTCCTATTATGTTATATCCATAATAATTCCAATTAATTAATATTTTTAAACCTTGTCTAATAAATGGCTCATCATCAACTATTAAAACATTAATCATCTATAAACACCTCATATTCTCAATAACTCTTAATTTTATCTTTATTGTAGTACCGTAGTTTTGATTACTTTCAATGTTAAAATCCATTGTATTATTACTATACTTTTGTAATCTCATATATGCGTTTAATACCCCTAGCCCTCTACCACCATTAATCAATTCAAAGTTACAATTATTTATTTTATGTTGTATTTCATTTAACTTTTCAACAGATATTCCTTTCCCATTATCAGCAATACATATATATAAATAATCATCCTCTATAATTATATCTATACCTACCTGCACATTGTATGTTACACCTTCCATTCCATGAATACACGAATTTTCAACAAATGTTAATATAGATAACTTTGGAATTCTAATATTATTACATTCAGATGAAATTTTCATATTAAAATCTAATCTATCTCCAAATCTATACTTTTGTATAGCTAAATAATTATTAACAAATCCTATTTCATCTGAAATCTTAATATTATCTTCACCCCAATTAATAGTTTGCCTTAATAGCTTGGCCAAATTTTCTATTATAAATGCAGTTTCCTCTTCCTCCTTAATTAGGCTTCTCATTCTAATACTTTCTAAAGTATTAAACATAAAATGTGGGTTTATTTGACTTTGAAGAGCTTTAAGCTCTGCTCTATTTTTAGCTAATTCTAATTCCTTTTGTTCAATATCTTTCTTTAAAATTACATCTATAAGCTCCTCAATTTTTGCTACCATTAAATTGAAGTTATTCATTACAGATCCTATTTCATCTTTACCAACCTCAACACCTATAGTATCAAACTCGCCATTCTTAACCTTTTTTAAATGTATAGTTAATAATGATAATCTATTAGTTATAGAATATGAAACTAATAAAATTACAATGGTTGGAATTACTAAATTTAAAATTAGTAAACAGATAATAATACCTTTAAATTTACTATTATTAAATATTCTATTGTAAATATCTTTTTCTGCAGTTACTACTATATTACATATTCCATTATAACCATATATTTCATACTCCTGTTGCAATAATATATCCTTTGGAATTATTTTGTCCAAAGTATTGCTATTATTGGTATTACTATTTAATTCATTATTTGAAAATAATATATATTTATCATTACATATATAAATATCTATTCCAAAATTACTATATTCAACAATTATATCTTGCAAAATAGAGTTATAGTTTATATCTATCTTTAGTATTTTTTCATTATCATTTGAAAAATAATCTAACTTTTTTATAAGTGAAATACTAATATTCCCATTCTTATCATAACTTGATGAAATATTAATATTTCTATCACTTTTTTTAAATTCTTTATACCACTCATTTTCTTTAATTTTTGAAGTTAATTTAACCATATCACTACTATTTAAAATAGTATCATTGTCAGTATATATGGTAATACTATATTCATTTTGTGAATTATAGTAATACCTTAAAATATTATTATCTAACATATACATATACTGATCATAAAATTCTATTGGATTTTCATATTGTGTAGATATAAAGTTATCTAAAACCTTCGATCTATATAATTGATTTGAAATCGATATCGAGTCTTGCATTACTCTATCTAAATTGTAAACAACTCTTTCAATAATTGTCTTCAATTCAGCCTCTTGCTCTTTAATAATATTATTAGTTATATTAGTATATATAATATAATTACTTGTTAGCATAGGAATTAATACAGCAAAGAAAAAAATACTAAAAAGCTTAGTTTTTATACTATAGTTATTTATCACATAAATTCCCCTTTTATAAAATACATATATATCTTCTATATATTCTTGATATATATGTATATTCTTGATATATATGTATATTATTACATATTTCTATATTCAAAGTAAAGGAAATCTGAGTAATTTTTACCTTTTATATTTTTAGTATATGCAAATAATCCTATAGTACATCCAACAAATCCACCAGCAATATCTGTACTTAAAGTTGTAGCATTTACATTACTAATTAATTCTTTATAATTCTCTCCATCTATTGAATAATAAAATGCTAAATTTTGACAATTTCCAACTATTTTTAATCTTAATAAATTTGCTTCAACCTCAGCATCAGCAACAATAGTATCTAAGCCATTAATTGTATTTATCAACCTTATTTTTAAAATTTCTGATTCCTTTGTATAAATAAACCTCATATTATGTTTGTTATCTTGAACAATTGCTAGCCCTGCACTATCACCATCATCTATTGGTAAAAATTCCATAGATGTTGCTGCTAAAAAATTGTAATCTTCTTGTCTAACACATACATATGCCGGATTATCTAATTCATCTAACCCTATATTTTTTAAATATAATCTCAAATATCCAGGTCTCTTTGTTAGTGAATATAATTCATCACTAGGATTTCTCAAAACTAAAAATTTATCACTTAACTTATTACTATCAAAATGATAACATGCTTCCTTTGCCTCAACTTTATATTCCTTCATACCTAAGTCATCATAATCTGATAGCATACCTTTTCCTTCATTAACAATAGGCCAATCATTCTCCCACTTAACCTTTGCAATAAACGTTTCTCTACCAATATTACAATAACCTTCACAATATCTACTACCCAACATAACTATAAACCACTTATCATCCCTGGTTCTAACTAAATCACCATGTCCAACATTCTTTACTTTATAATCTCTTCCTAAATGCCTATGGGTAAGTATTGGATTACATGGATTTCCTTCATATTCTCCAAATATATTTTTACTTCTTGCTATGGATATAGAATGCTCATTTGCTGTTCCACCTTCTGCAATCATTAAGTAATAATAATCATTTCTTTTATAAATGTGTGGTCCCTCTGGCCATATTACTCCATTTAGTGCACCTTTCCACAGTCTTCTACTATTTCCTATTAACTTATAACTTTCTAAATCAATTTCTTGTAGCCAAATCTCCCAATCACCATTGTATTTACAGCCATCACTATTAGGCCTTGTTCCTACATAATATGCTTTTCCATCATCATCAAAAAACAAACTCGGATCTATTCCCTCAGCACCTTCAATATAATATGGATCTGACCATGGTCCTTCTGGCACATTAGCTGTAACAATAAATGTTCCTCCTCTTGATATATTAGTTGTTATAACATAATACTTTCCATTATTATATCTAATTGTTGGTGCAAAAATCCCCTCTGAATGTTTTGTATTAGTTAAATTGAGTTGTGATTCTCTTGTCAGTACATTTCCTATCTGACTCCAATTAATTAAGTCCTTACTTTTAAATATAGGTACTCCTGGAAAATAAGAAAATGTTGAATTAACCAAATAATAATTATCATCTACCGTACATATAGATGGATCTGGATAAAAACCTTTTAAAATTGGATTAACTAGTTTAGTCATATTTATTTCTCCTTAAATAATTATTAATTCATATAACTTTATCTTTACAAACTACTTAAGATAAGCCAGTATTTTTTATACTGACTTATCTTACATACTCTACCACACTCTGTAATTACCGCTTAATGCTAGTAGAGCAAATATATAAAGACAATTATCATAGTATCTTCTTGTCCCTGTTCTTAAAGATGTATTCCAAAACTTTTCAATACACGCTTTAGAATATTTCCCATTATTAACTATCGATCCCATTGCATTAGTTGCTATAATAGCTATAGGATGAAGGGCTTTTTCATTTATTATAGTTCCATCTATTTCATATATTAAATCATCTTTTCCCTTAACTGTCTCATTGAAAAATACTTGTATTTTATTTATACATTCACATTCCCAAGGTTCTTTTTCAAACCAATAATAATCTAATGCTAAATTTCCAATAACTCTGTATGAATCACTATAGTATCTTTGACGATTATCCTTACAGTAAGGTTCACCATTATAATACGAATATTCTGGAGCTAAACCAGTAACATGATTGCAAGCCATCTTCAAATATTCTCTGCTATTATTGGCTGCCTCTCTCCAAAACTCTCTATCATCTTCATTAGCCCAAAGTGCAAACAATTCATAAAAATGTGGCAAATGATATGATGGATCTGTAATCTCTAAATTAGGTACAAACTTTATAAGCTTATTTTCTGGATTCCACATTGGTTTTCCTTCACCATCTTCACCTTTATGAATACATTCATGTAATATATCTTTTGCTTCTTTGGAATAGTTAAAAATTCCTTCTCCATCTCCCCATCTATGTGATGCAAAAAATAATGCTAAAGCAAAATATTCTTCCCCATCTGGAGCTGGTCCATCTGAATTTTTAACTCCATCTGTTGATACAGACCAAGCAAAATACCCCTTATTTATACCACTTTCCATCCACATATACTTTTTAGCCCATTTCCATAATTTATTAAACTCTTGTTTCATATCTCTTTGTACACACATCATCATTGCATATGACATACCTTCTGTCCTAACATCATTATTACCTGTATCAACAAAATATGCCATATCATTACCACATTCATGATATAACCTTTCACAATCTGTTCCATAAAATATAGTATTATATACATCATCTAGTCTATTTTCTATTTCTTCAATTGAATATCCGTATTCATTAAGTATGTTTCTATATTTTTTGTCCTCATATTTCCTCATCACTCTTTAACTCCTCCAATAGTAAGTCCAGATACAAAGTATCTTTGTAAGAATGGATATAAACATATAATAGGTACTGCAGTTACAATAGTTATAGCTGCACGAATAGATGTTGGCGTTACAATACTACCTGCATTTTTCATGACTTCTGCGCTTGCACCTTGTGTAGTAGTTGATGATAATAATTTCATAAGTTCATATTGCAATGTTGTTAATGAATTATCTGCTGAACAATAAAGCATAGAATCAAACCAAGAGTTCCATTGTCCAACAGCAACAAATAATGCAACTGTTGCAAGTACTGGTTTACAAAGTGGAAGAATTATTTGAATAAATATTCTAAAATCTCCAGCCCCATCGATCTTTGCAGATTCAATAAGACTATATGGTATACCATTAATAAATGTTCGTATTACTATCATGTTAAAAGCGCTAATTAATCCAGGTATAATATAAACCCAAAAATTATTTAAAAGGTGTAATTCCTTTATTAAAATATATGTTGGAATCATTCCACCACTTACATACATTGTTAACACATAAATAAATGATAATTGCTTCTTATACATAAATTCTTTTCTACTTAAAACATAAGCTAACATCGCTGTTAAAAATACTGATAATACTGTGCCTATTAATGTTCTAGCTACAGATATAAACGCTGCTTGTCCTAAATTTTGATTTGCAAAAACAGTTTTATAATTTTGAAGAGTAAATATTCTTGGCCATAAATGTATTCCCCCCCTTACTGAATCAATACCATCATTAAAAGATACTGCCAAAGTATTTATAATCGGATATAAAGTAATAATAACAAATATAATTAGAAAAATTGCTATAATTGTATCAAATACTATATCTTTAGTGCTTCTTTTACGTCTTCTAATTTCCATTTTAACCATCTCCTTATGCTAGAATAAACTTTCTTGACCAGCTGATTTTGCAGCTTTATTTGCAATAAAAATTAATATAATGCTAATTACACTCTTAAATATTCCTGCCGCAGTAGCTAGAGAATAGTTATTCAATCCAATACCATATTTTAATACAAAAATATCTATTGTTTGAGAAACATCTTGAATTAAACCATTACCTAATAAATACTGTATTTCAAAACCAGCATTTAAAATATTACCTATATTTATAATTAGTAAGATAAATATTGTAGGCTTTATACCTGGTAAAGTTACGTGCCATATCTTTTGTAATCTGCCTGCTCCATCAATTTCTGCTGCTTCATATAAGTCTGGATTAATAGATGTCATTGCTGCCAAATAAATAATACTTCCCCATCCTACTTCTTTCCAAACATTAGTTGCACCTACAATTCCCCAAAAATATTTTGGATCTGCAAAAAAGTTTATAGGATTGTCTACTAAATTCATATTTTGCAATATTTCATTTACAACTCCTGTAGATGGTGATAAAACTTCAGCAACAATTCCTGTTACTACTATCCAAGATAAGAAGTGTGGTAAGTATGATACTGTTTGTACAAACTTTTTTGCATGTCTATTCCTTACCTCATTAAGTATTAATGCTAATCCAATAGAGCAAATAAAACCAAGTGATAAATTTATTAAGCTCATAGCTAAAGTATTTCTAAGTACCTTCAAAAACACATCGTCTGAAAATAAAAATTTAAATTGATCAAGTCCAACCCATATTTGGTCAAATATACTCTTACCTGGTTTGTAATTTTGAAATGCCATTACCCATCCTGCAAGAGGCGCATAACAAAATATAGCTACATAAATAACAAAAGGAATAGCCATCAGAATAAGTGTTTTTTGTCTTTTCATTATTTCCCATGTACATTTTTTATTTGTATTTACATCTATTTTTTTCTCTACATTACTTATTTTTTTAGTTTTGAATTTAATCTCCATACTAATACTCCTATATTCAAATATAGGGTATCTTTCGATACCCTATATTTGAATATAGGGTATCTTTCGATACCATTTATTATTTTAATTTTCGAATTCTTCTACTCTTCTCTTAACTTCATCTGTTAAAGCTTTTTCATACGCTTCTATATTAGCCTTTGTAGTTAATTCATTCATATACTTATCCCAAGAAGCTTCAAATTCACCATCTTTAGCCATAATAACTTTAGGCAACCATTGTCTTTTTATATCATCCATTTTTTGCATTGCTATTCCAGCCTCTGAATCTGCAGATAAAAGGTTAGTGAATGAATATATTGGATACCATGGTCCTACATCTTCAAATGTTTCTCCTAAAAAATCTGGGAATTTTTCATATCCATATGCATCTAATATTTTCTTATCTATATCACTTAAAGTTTCATAATACTCTTTTGGTTGATTTCCAGGTTCAATAGCATTAATATTATCTTTTAATGTTCCTGTAAAATGCGGTAAATATGCATAATCACACATATTTTTAAGTTTCCATTCTTCATTCTTTGGATTGGCTCTTTGTTCTTCAGTTCTGTAGAATACTCCATCTTCTCCTACTTCGTAGTCAACACCTTCTTCTCCCCAAGATCTTAATTTAATAATTTCTTCATCTAATAAATCATTTAAAAATTGTAATGCTCCATCAACATCTTTACAACTTACAGAAACTCCAATACCATTTGAAACATTTAATGCTGTTACTGCTCTATATTTAGGTTGTACACTTTCATCAACAACTAAACCTAACGGAACCCAAGTTCTTTCATCTAATCCTTGTTGTATTAATGCTGTTTCAGCTGGTTGGAACTGCCAGTGTTGGTCTACCATACCAAGTACTGTTCCAGTTGAAAGCTTTGCTATATATTGATCATATGAATTAGTAAACGATTCCGGATCTAATATACCTTTATTATACATTTCATTTAATTTCTTATAATATTCCTTAGCTTCTGGAATAGTATTATAATTTTTTGCTTCTAACGTTTCTGGATCTACTATTGCAGAACCATCATTAGGATATCCAGCTATGAATTGTGGTGGATTTTCTAGACAGAAATATCTCCAGTCATGTGTTAATATTTCAAAACCTATAGTTGGATTGCCGTTTATAGTTGGATTTGCTTCTTTATATCTTTCAATCAAATCAAAATATTGATCTAAAGTTTTTATTTCAGGATAATTATCCCATTCTAATACTGCCTTTTGTATCCAAAATGCCTCATCATTAAAATTAGTTGCTGTATCTTCACCTTGTCTTACTCCAAATTGCGGTATTATATAAATATGACCATCTTCAGATCTAACTTTATCCCATTCTTTTTCACTTAAATAATTCTTAAGATTAGGATATTTATCTAAATGTTCATCTAAAGGTATTAATGCACCAGCATCAATAAGATTTTGTGTTGCATCTGCACCATCTATAAAATCTGGATATTCCCCTCCTGCTATCATAACTCCAATTCTTTCTTGAGCTGTTTGTCCTGTTAACCATTGTTCATCTACTTTTGCACCTATCTTTTCTGCAATTACATTTTTAATCCTATTATCATCTGGTAATTCCTTTCCTGGTACTGCATAAAAAGCTGTATATGTTTTTATGCCATCTTCATTCACTTGTTCTGTTCCTACATTTTCATTTGCTTTTGAACCGCCACCACAGCCAGTTAAAACTGACATAGACATTATTCCAGCAATAATAGTCGATATCACTGCTTTTGATTTTCTCATTTTCTCTCCCCCATTCTCCTCTTATATGGTTTTAATAACAACCATTGATTAAATTATACGTTTACATGCCCCCTCTCTCAACATAATAAATTATATAAAAAATACCATAAATTATATAATATAACTTTTATTTTTATATATATAAATAAAAGTTATATTATACTTTCACAATACAATAAAGGGTTATATAAATTTTAATATCTATATAACCCTCTATATATTTATTTGCTATATTCTTCTACTCTTCTTTTAACTTCATTAGTAAGAGCCTCTTCATATATATATATATCCACATTATTTCTCAATTCATAAATATAATCATTCCAATTAGATTCAAATTGATCAATTCTTCCCATTATAATTTTAGGAAGAAATTTACGTTTAATTTCTGTCATCTTTTCCTTTGCAATTCCAGCTGCTGAATCTGTAAACAAGTTATTGGAATATGAATATATTGGATACCATTCTGATATCTTATCATTTACTTTAGGTATAAATTCATTAAATGTTTCATATCCATATGCCTCTAATAGCTCTCTATCATTTGATCCTAAGTTTTCATAAAACTCCCTTGACTGCTCCCAAGGCACAACAGCATTTATTCCATCATCTAACATACCTTTGTACATAGGTAAGTATTGATAATAACACATATTATTTAATACCCACTTATTATCTAATGAATTTTCTCTTTGCTCCTCTGTTCTATAAAACTCACCATTATCATCTACCAAATAATTAGGAGTTACAGATTCATCTATTGTTAATGCTAGCGGTATCCATCTTCTATTATTAAGACCTTTTTGTAACAATTCAATATCAGAACTTTCAAACTGCCAATATTGATCTACCATCCCTAGAACTGCTCCAGTTGATAATTTCTCTAAATACTGATTATACGAAAGTGTAAAAGTTTCTGATTCTATTAACCCCTTGTTATAAACTTCATTTAGCTTTTTAAAATACATTTTTGCTTCTGGAATATCACTATATATTTTTGCTTCTAATGTATCTGGATTTACTATAGCACCTCCATCATTAGGATAGCCTGCTAAAAACTGAGGAGGATTTTCTAAACAAAACATCCTCCAATCATAAGTTAAAATTTGAAATCCAATAGTTTCTTCACCATTAATAGTTGGATGTGCATCTTTATACCTTTCTATTAAATCAAAATATTCATCAAGTGTTTTAATATTCGGATAGTTGTCCCATTTTAATACTTCTTTTTGTATCCAAAAAGCTTCTCCCTTATGGATTGTACTCTTATCTTCACCTTTAACAATCCCAAACTGCGGAATTATATAAATATGCCCATCTTTATCATATTATTTTTTGTTTAAATGATTTCATAACAAACTCCCAATTTTACTTTTTAACGTTTTCCCCTTTTTTACTTAATAATTTTATTATACCTCAATTTACTTCCAATAAAAATAGCTATAATAGCTATAATTACCATATAAATAACATTTTCATTACCTGTTTGTGGCAACTTATTGCTATTGTTATTATCTCCATTATTACTTACAATATTTTTATTAGTAACAATGACTTTTATTTCTTTTATTGCACTTGCACCCTTACTGTCTTCTACAGAATATATTACTTTATACTCTCCTATCCTTTTTGTATTTACAGTATTTTTAACAACCTTTACTTTATCAGTTATATCTCCATCTTCTTTATCTTTAGCTATAACTCTATCATACGGATTAAATTCATCACCTAAATTTAATACTATATCATCAGCTATTATTATTGGAATATTATTTTCCTCATCAGGAGCTTCAACATCTACATTTTTACTCATTATGAGATTTCCATACTCAGAACTTCTTTGCCATCCCATTCCTGACATATCACACCAGTTAGCTACAGTTACTCTCTTACCTGTAGCATCTGCATCATTAACTTGTACATCAAATCCTATTAATGAATTCTCCTTATTCTCACCAACATAAATTGCTGCTTCAATTATATATCCACCTTCAACTATTTTAGTAGCTGAATTAAAATTATCCACATTACAATTTCCATTAAAGCTAGCTTCATTTTTATAGTTTATTCTATATTGAGCATCATCTTCATCATACAATGGAGTTTTAGCATTATTTAAATCAACAAATAATTCAACTGAATCTTTTTCATGATCATATTCATTATCTGAATTTAATACATCATCAACAACTTCTGCTAATACATATAAATACTTCCCACTCCATAAAGTTCTAACTTCTGCTATTGCTCCATCTTTTCCTACTGAAAAATTATTTACATTTATAACTTCAGCCTTATCCCATGCATCATCGATTTCACCATCAATTTCAGGATTACCTTCTATTGCATTTGCAATTTTAGCTGTAGACATAAATATAATTTCTCCAAAATCTTTTTCTGTTATTTCTCCACCATTTACATCATTCCATACAGAAACTGATTTTAAATTATCATTATCATAATTATTGATTCTAACTTCAAAGCTTATAGTATCCTCAATTTCTATACTTTTATCTCCTACTGGAACTGTTGCTGTTGCAGTATATCCACTACCATCTACCTTTTCATTTACACTATTACGCTTTATTGTTATAGCTTCAGCACTGCCAACATAAAATTCAATACTATCATTTTCATTTAAAGATGTGTCAGTTATATCCGCATTTATATAAATATTTTCTTCATCCCAAATTACTCTTACATTAGCTTTTGCTCCATCATTACCTTCAATTATTTTATTTACATCAATACTATTTGATAACTTCCAAGCTAAATCATTAACTTTTTCTACTTTTTTCGCTTCAATACTCTTAGTTTTAATTTCAAGACTATTTGGATCTACTAAAGCCCAGTAAGCTGGTTTTGCTTTAAAGTTTCTATCAAATAATAATGGAGCATTTTTTCGTCCTTCAACAGGAAAATTATCAAGCCATGAATCATTATCAGTAACTCCCCAAACTAAAGTCATATCAATATTTCCTTTAGCTGTTTGCTCTTTAAATAAATCAAATAATTCTTGATATCTATAAGCTTGTTGTAATAATACTTCAGATGTTATTGGCATTTCTTTATCGCTATCACTCTTGTATATAGATAAATCTAATTCTGTAATTTGTACTGTAAAATCTGGATTATACTTTTTCAATTCTGAAAATCTCTCTATAGTAGCTTCAATACTCTTTATATCTGGATTATACATAGATATATGTGTTTGTAATCCCACTCCATCTACAGGTACTCCAGCTATAAGAAGTCTTTCTATTAAATTATATAATGCATCTTGCTTTCTACCAGCGCTTTCAGCTCCATACTCATTTATTATTAACTTAGCATTAGGGTCCGCTAATCTTGCTGCTCTAAATGCTGCTTCTATATAATCATCATCATCACCATCACCATCTAAATCACCAATTATTCTTGCCCATTTAGAGTTTTCATTATCTCTTCTTAATCCATTTTCAGACACACCATCTGCTATTACTTCATTAACAACATCCCATGCATATATTTTTCCTGCATAACGACTTGCTACTGTAGTTATGTGCTCTGTCATTCTTTCAAGTAAATCTTCACTTGAAACTTCTTTACTACTATCTTCTGAATCCTTAAAGAACCAGCTTGGCATTTGACTATGCCAAACTAAGGCATGACCTCTCATAAGCTTATTATTATCATATGCATAATTTACAAGAGTATCTGCGTCATCCCAATAATACACATCTTCACTTGGTCTCATTGGCTCAACTTTCATTACATTTTCTGCAACTATTGCATTAAAATGCTTATTAATTAGTGCTTCATACTCACTACCTTCTTCTAATTGGTCTGGTCTTACAGCTGTACCTATAACAAAATTTTGCCCTAAAGACTCAGTTAAAGCTTCATGTAATGACTTAATATCCGGTTCATGCTTATCATCTGATTTTGCAACCTTAACAAACTTTACTTCATCAATATAGAAATCCATTAAATCATAATCAGTACTTTCTGGATCACTATCAGCAATTTCTTTATATGAAGTTTCCATATAAAATGAATAACTATTTAAATCTTCAGAATTTGGAATTGTATATTCACCTTCTATTAGTGTCCATTCACCTTTTTTAACATTCTTTTCCCCAATAGTCGCATACTGAGCATCTTTATCTATAAATTCATTTGAAAATTGAACTTTAAATGTTTTTCTATCTGGTCCATCATTATATTTAACCCAAGAAGAAATCCTATATGTTTCTCCTTTTTCAAGGTAATTTGTCATATTAATTATTGGACCATCAAAAGTTTCACTTCTATTTGAAACTTTTAAAGAATAGTTACCTTCATAAGCTTCTTCATTTACTGCTTCCACTGTAGAATTTATTCTTCCAGTAAAATCATAATTCTCACCTTCAAAGTTAAATTTCACTTCATCAGTGGCTTGTTCATTATCTTCTGATTCTACATTACTTTTTTCAGAAACTGAAAAATCATCAATTACATATGCTAAATTTGCATTGTTAGATTCTATTTTTATATTTAATGCAATAAGCTCTTTATCTTTACTTGCATCCTCTAACTTATATGTTCCATTTAATGCAACAGCCTCGGTTAAATTTATTTTAGCATCAACTATATTTTTTCCTTCTAACCATCCACCTTCATAATTATCATAATACTCTTTTTTTTCACCTGTTATATTACCATTTTTGTCCAATAAATTATATTGTCTATAAATCGTTACATTAACTGAATTTTCACCTTCATCTTTAGCTCTAATTTTAAATGAAATATCGTATGTCTTTCCTTCCTTTAATAATTCTTTCAAGTCCAATGTTGCACCATTACAACCTTGTGTTCCTTCATAACATTCTAAACTATAGTCACCACTTATAGGGTTATCAGCAGTAATCTCTACCTTTCCCTCTCCACTATTGTACCATTTTCCATTACTACCATCTTCAAAGTCATAAAATACAACTTCTTTACTAATCTCACCAGCCTCTACAGCTATTGATGATAATGGATTTAATATAACTAATCCACTAAGCAATAAACTCATAATTTTTTTTTTATTTTTCATAAAATCCCCCCTTGTATACATTTACATATTTAATGTTACTATTTTTGTATTATTTTTAAATACGCTAAATTATATATTTTCTTTAAATAATTATTGTTTATAAACTTCACTATTATAAATTTGTTCTGTTTTTCTTAATTCTATTTAGAAAAAATAAATATAAAAAATTAAGTGAAGTTTCTCAAGAAAACTTCACTTAATTTTTAATAGTCTTTAAATATTCTTTTTAAAAAGTTATATAAACCATGATTCCAAACTGTAAAATCATGTCCACCCTCTATTTCATAATAAATATGATTAACATTATTTTTAACTAACGTATTATGTTGTCTTATTGCCTCATTCATTACAATACTATCATCTTTACCTTTTACAATCATAATTAAAGTTTTAAGGTCCTGCGGTATTTTAAAGTTTTCCTCAGTAAATAATCCCTCTTCAAAAACACCATTATTCAAGTATTTAAATATACCAAACGCTGGACAAAAAGCACCAATATATCCAAAAATTTTATATAATGTAAATCCAATATATAAAGCTTCTCTTCCTCCCATAGATAATCCAGCAATTGCAGTATTTTCCCTTCCTAATTTAACTGAATAATTCTTCTCTACATACGGAATTAAGTCATTTAATAAGTCATTAATAAAGTTATCAAATGCTTTAAAATGCTCTAATGTAAATATATCACCTGGATTTGCTGAATCATCTTGCCTAGCACGCACATTTGGAAAAATAATTATCATTTCGCTTGCATTTTTTGTTGCCATTAAATTTCCAATAATATACTGTGCTCCTCCATTTAACCATTCATTTTCATCTCCACCAATCCCATGTAAAAGATATAAAACAGGGTATTTTTTATTCTCATTATAATTAGTAGGTAGCCATATATTAAACTTTCTTTTTGTTTTTATATTTTTTGAATAGTATTCAACTTTACTTATCGTTCCATAATCAACACTTTCTATTAACTTATCGTACCCAATAGGAGGTACATATTGATTAACTTCACTTTTCATCCATTAATACCTCTCTTTAACTTTATATCAGCCTTAATGATACTAAAATTAGTAACCTACTTCTAAATAATAATTAAATATTTTGTTCTATTCTAAAATAATCAAAATCAACATATCCTCCTATTTCTTTTGTTGCATAATTAAACAATCCAAAACGATATCCAACAAAATGTGGTATTGTATATTCTAATTTTAGTTTATTTCCAATCTTATTCCATACATACCCACTTAAGCTATAATAAAAATATGCACTATCTGATAAATTTTCATAGTCAAAATCTATTTTAAAATACACTTCATTTTGACTTATAGGAATATTACCCATTTCTTTATCACATCCAGAACTACCACTAATCATAACGATATATTTAATGCCATTTTCCATCTTAATACCAACAAATCCATACTTTTGTTGAAATGCTGCTAATCCTGCATAGTCACCATTTTTCATATTACTTACATCAATTTTAATACTCCCTGAACATTTAGGCCCAACTGTTCTTTGAGTAAGTATATTAACTGCATCCAAAATATTGATATTCTTTCTTCCATTCCTTAATCTTAAACATCCTGGCCGTTCAGTTAAAGACCAATTATTATTATCTGGATTATGATTCCATTGCCATACTAATTTTAGTTCATTTTTATTTTCATCAAATTCATCTGAATCAACAAAACTATACTTAATTTTTTCACTAATAATTCCAGTATCATATACATCATCAAATATAGGCCAATCTTCTTTCCATATAATAGGTATAACATATGGTATTCTACCTACAGCTCCATGGTCTTCAAATAACATTCCATACCATTTTCCTTCAGGTGTATCAATAATTCCACCTTGTGCTATACCTCCAACAATACTTTGCTTTAATACTATTCTGCCCTCATAGGGACCTTCTAACTTATCAGATCTATGAACTATTTCTGTTCTAATCCCACCTTTTGGCCATACAATATTAAATATATAATAATTCCCATTAATTTTTTGTATATGAGAACCTTCCGCAACAAGACCATCTCCAATATCCCCAACAACTTTAGTAGCATTTTCAATAATAACCTTATTAAATCCATCTTTTTTAATTGCCGTTACGTCTGAAGTTAATTCTGTTGCCCATATCTCTCCTCCACCATATATAAGGTATACACGTCCATCATCGTCAAACAATAATGATGCATCTCTGTAAACTCCCTTTAAGTCATAACGTTTCCATGGTCCATTTTCTATATCATCTGTCTGATAAATATATGTTGTATTAGTGTCATATGCTCCAAAAGATACATAGTACTTTCCATTATTATATCTAAGGGTACTTGCCCATGAGCCTTGACCATATGCACTTTCTCCATTTTTTAGAGTTTGTTTATCACTATCATCAAGTATGTCATAAACGTAGTTAACTATATTCCAATTTACTAAATCATATGATTTCATAATTGGTACACCTGGACTCATATGCATTGTAGTACTAACCATATAATAAATATCATTTACTCTTATTACATCTGGATCTGGAACATCTGACCATATAACAGGGTTTTTAACTGTATAAACCTGATAATCACTTTTATTTGTATCGTTTAAAGTAAATTCATCTTCATACACAAGCTTAACCTCCACTCTTCATTGATTTTATTTTAATTTTTACAGATAATTTATTTCAGTTGTAAAAGGAGATATCGGTAACCCTTCTCTATTATATAAATTTATATCATGAGGTGAGTTTTTCCATGCGTATCTTACATTAACTGGATTACTAACTTTATTACTCCAAACTTCTATTAAATTTCCTTTTATTTGGGCATTAGCCTTATAAAAACGTCCATATTCATCACTAATTTCGAAATTATTTAAATTACCTTTTATACTTATTAATCCACTTTCACTATTAGAAAAATGAATAACTATCTTATTTCCTTCTATATTCATTTTTTTATACATAGGTGTTACTGAAATATTTTTTTCATTATATACTTTATCTTGAGCTAATAAAGCTAATCTTCTTCCAACTTCTTTCTTATTAAGTGGGTGAAGATCATTATATTCACCAATATCAACTGAAACTGCCATTCCAGTATTTTTTATTCTTAATCCCCTTCTTTGTGCTTCTCTTAACTTCGCCCAATTATCTAATAATGGACTATCTTCTGGTGCTAAATAGTTTGCAAGCTGTACATATAAAAATGGTAAATATTCATTATTCCAATTTTCTCTCCATCTATTTATTAACGTTTCAAATAACTCTTCATAATCATTAGGGTAACCTGTATTAGATTCACCTTGATACCACAACACACCTGCTATAGCATACTTCCTTAATGGATGAATTATTGAATTATAAAAGCCTATAGGTTTAAATTGAAAGAAAGTTCTATCATAATTAAAATCCATTCTATGTCCTATTTTATATTTCCATCCCCCTGATAAATCTATCTCTTCATTTTCAAATGCCAATTTATACTGCTTATCTTTTATAAATCCGCCTATTCCTGTATTACTCATAACACGTATTGTTATTATATTTCTTCCCACTTTAAGTATCTCATTATCTACTTTGTAAATTCTAGGAGGATACCTATACTCTGTTTTCCCAACCAAAACACCATTTACATATACTTCATCACTATCTATGATACTCCCTAAATAAAGTTTAGCATTATAACTAGCTGCTTCATCTGATAAAAATATCTCTTTTCTAAACCAAACAGATCCATTAACTTTATCTAAACATGTATCCTTCCACATTCCTGGTATAACAAATTCACCCCAATCACTATCATCAAACTCTTCTAAGTTCCACAAATTTATTAAACCTTCATCATTTAAATTTAACTCTTCATACCAATTATTAATTCTATTATCATCTTGTTCTTGAACTCTAGATACATACTCAGAATCCTTACATTTTCTAATTATTTCTTCAAATCTATTAAACTTCTTCAAATCCGCTTCATTTATCCATGATTCAATAGGAGTTCCTCCAACCGCTGTAGCAATTATTCCTATTGGAACTTTATATTTCTCATATATTTCTTTTGCAAAAAAATAACCAACAGCAGTAAACTCAAGCGAATTATCTTGATTTAAAACTTTCCAGCTCCCCTCATCCAAATCATCTTTTGGACCATTAAAAACATAGTTTTTACTTGCACAAAATTGTCGTATATTACTATTATTGTAATTTAAAATTTCATCTTCATATAATTCCATAACTCTTTCTATTGGTAACTCCATATTAGATTGTCCACTACATAGCCATACATCCCCAATTAAAATATCTTTAATTGTTATCTCTTCCGCTCCTTTTATAACCATTTCATATGGACCACCAGCTTCTAGCTTATTTAATAAAATGCTCCATTTTCCTTTATCATTAGAAACTGTTTCATATTTTTCACCTAAAAACCAAACTTCTATTTTAGAATTTTCTACTGTAGTTCCAAATATTTTTGTTTTATCTCCTCGTTGAAGAACCATTCCGTCACTAAATATACTAGATAACTTATTCTTTTCCATACTCATAACCCCTCTATTATTCCCGTCCAAATCAATCTATATTAAAGTTTAGTAACCTTTCATATACTACTAATCACCTAATATCTTACATCTTTAAATTTTAATTTTATACCTACTTTTTATATATTTTCCTTTGATTATTTTACATTTATTATTTATACATGTTTAAGTTTAATCAATATAAAAAACAGTAGATTAATTATACATAAATCAATCTACTGTTACTTTTCTTCTAACATTTTATTTATACTATTTTATTAACTTCTTTCAATCTTAACCTTACTTCCACCAAGTCCAGCCTCTGCAGGTGTAACTAAAAGCTTAACATGAACTCTATTTTTAATAGATTCAACGTGGCTAATTATTCCTATCTTTAATTTATCATTATGAATTCTTTCAAGCGAGCTCATAACAACCTCTAAAAGATTATCATCTAAAGTACCAAACCCTTCATCTAAGAAGAATAATTCAAGTGGAGCAGTTCCCTTAAGTTGAATTTCTGCTGATAATGCAAGTGCTAAAGCAAGTGATGCTAAGAAGGTTTCTCCCCCTGAAAGTGTAGAAGCATCTCTTTCAGCTCCACCATTTTTATAATCTCTAATTATAAATCTTCCATCCTCATCTACTTCTAACCCATAGTTTCCATTAGTTATTTCCTTTAACTTTTTACTAGCTTCTAGCGAAACATATTTAAGTCTAGTAGCTGCAACAAATTCAACAAACTTTTTCCCCTTAAATAATTTATCTAAATCATTTAATAATGCAAGCTTATGGTCTAACTCTTCCTTTTGCTTCAATAACCCCTTTAGCTCTATCATCTTGTCTTCTATTATCTTAAGTTCTTCTTGAAGTTTAATTTTTATTTCATTATATTCCTTAACTTTAACTTCTTTTTCTTCTTTTTCCTCTTGTATAGCAATCCATTGCTCCTCACTTAATTCTCTATTTCCAATTTTTTTAGAAATACTTTCAATTGCTCCTTTAATCTTTGCTAAACTATCATTATAATTATCAATTTTAACTTTTAAAACTTCTATTTCACTTTTTTCTAAAACATTATTCTTAACTTCTTCTATACTTAAAAACTTTTCTTCCTTTAAAGCCTCATCAAGCTTTTGTTTTTCTTCATCTTTTCTTTTATACAGCTCTCTACCTTTTGAAGCAATACTAATTAGCTTAGAATTACATTCTTCATAATTCTTATCAGATTCTTCTTTCGCTTTTTCTGCAAGTATATAATTCTCTTCAACTCTCTTTATTTCACTCTGAATATTTTTTAATATTTCTTCAATATTATCTATATCCTTAACTTTACTTTTTATCTTTATTAAACTTTCATCTTTAATTTTTATTTTTTCTTCTAATGTTGTATTAATCTTTGCTAACTCTTGATTAGTATCATTTAAGTCTTTTATTGCATCTTCTCTATTTTTACTTAATTCCTCTAATCTATTTCTATAGCTTTTAATGGTTTTTTCAACCTCTTCTCTTTCATTCTCAATTTTATTTATTTCATCATTCTTAGCTATAAAATCTTTAACATTAGTCTTTACCTTAAGTGAATTTAATTCTCTTTCAATCTCTTGTAACTTTTCTTCTTCCTTTTTCTTATCTTCTAATAGTTCTTTTATTGTATTTTCATCACTATTAATTTTAGTTTCTAATTGTGCATATTTAAGTTTTAAATTATTACTTTCCTCTTTTAAAGTCTTATTTATATTTTCATATTCTTCTTTTTTAACATTATACTCATTTAGTTTAACTCTTAAATCACTTATCTTTAATTGAAGCTTAGATACCTCTTCTTCATTAAAATCATCACCTAAATTTTTAATTACCTCTTCACTCTTCTCTACAGTTTCTTTAAAAAGGGTTAACTTAGCTTCTATATCCCTTATATTATTAGATAATTCATTAAAATATTTTTCTTTTAAAGCCATGCTATTTTCAAGACTATTAATATCTCTAATTTCTATATGTCTAATATTTTCTTTATGATGTTCTATAGAACCACAAACCGGACAAATATCTCCAGATTTTAATTCTTCTCTCAATTTATGAGCTAAATTTTCTCTTTCTATTTCAAGAATATCTACTCTTAGCTTCTTAATTTCATTATCTAAATTGATATACTCTTCTTTTTTAGGCTTTAATTCTTTAGTTAATTCTTCAATTGCATTTTTATTTTTTAATATCTCTTCTTTTTCTCTTTTAAATATATCTAATTTACCCTTAAGATCAGAATATTTTTCTTGCATATCAAATAAATCATTTTGATTTCCCGGGCAATTCTTTACTAAGTTTTCTAAACCACTTTCATTTTCTATTAATAAATTATTCGTCCTATCTAACTCAAGTTTTAAAATATTTTTTTCTTCTACAGATTTTTTTATCCCTTCATTATTAGATTCTAATTTTACTTTATAATCTTCAACTTTCTTAAAGAAATTATTATAATCTCTAGTAACAACTACTCCTTGTTGAACATTTTCTTTTAATTCTCTATCAATATTTAAAGTATCTCTATATACTTCCTTTTCTTTTAATAGATTATTTCCTTTATTTAATCTATTTTCAGAATCAATTAATTTATCTTCATTTTCTTTCTTCTTTTTAAGTAAATCCTCTACAACTTTATTAATTTCTTTTATTTCACTTTCTAAAGTCACTAAAGCTTTTTTATCTTCTATTGCCTCTTTTATTTTCTCTTCTTGTATTTTATATTTAGGAAGCTCATTATCCTTATTTATTCTAGCTTTACTCCAGTTTTCTTCACATTTATCTTTTTTCTCTTTAAGTTCTTCACATTTTACTTTAACTTCACTTAATTCTTTTTCTGTAAAATTAATATTCTTTAATGTTTCTTCATAAGCTATTACAAATGGATTGATCTTACTTGCAGCCTCAGCAGTTTTAACTCTTTCTTTAAATGAATTTATTTCATCTGCTTTTTCAATAAGCTCATTTTCTCTTTCTTTATAGTCTTTAACTTCAAGTTGCATTTTCCATAGTTCTGAATTTTCTTTAAAAGATTTTTCAATTTCCTTAAGCTCTTTATTAGCTTTTTCTAAATTTTCAATACTTATATTTAACTCTTCTTCTTTCTCTTTTTTCTTATCTTCGCTTATATCTTCATAGCCCATAAGCTGTCCTAATAAAACACTATTTTCTGTTTTTTCCTTATTAATTTCTTTAGATAATTTGCTTGAAAGTTTATCACCATATTCTCCTAAATTAAAAAGTCTTTCTAACATTTCTCTTCTTGGTTTTCCTTCAAGCTTTAAAAACTCTGAAAACTTTCCCTGTGGCAAAACAACAGTCCTTGTAAAATCCTCTAAACTTAATCCAATTACTTCCTTACACTTATCAGTTACAGTTTTAACTTTATCAGCTAAAACCTCTTCTCCATTGGTTATATCAACTATTTTACACTTACCAGACACAGGATTTCCTGATTTTTTATCTCTTTTAAACTCTCTATTAACTAAATATCTTTTAGTTTCTGCTCCTGATATTTGAAATTCAAAGCTAACATTTAATCTGTCACAATTTGTATTTATATAATTAGAACTTTTTCTTGAAACATCACCATATAGTGCTAACGTTATACCATCTAAAATTGTAGATTTACCACTTCCTGTTGGACCAAATATTCCAAATAATCCACAATCAGTTAACTTTTCAAAATCTATAGTTTGTTCTTCTATAAAACTATTTAATCCTTTTATCTTAAGCTTAATTGGTCTCATTTTCATCCCCCTCTTCATTTATTAATTTTAAAAGTAAACTTACAATTTCATCATCAGCTTCTACATTTCTTTCTTTTTTATAAAAATCTCTAAATATTTCTTCAAAAGATTTCTCTTGAATAGAAATATCATTTTCAACATCATCTTGAGAATTTTGAAGCTTTGGTATTATTTCTAAAATATCCTTTTTAATTTCCTTCATTTTCTTTATTTCATCTTCTCTTATATATCTATCACATTTAATCTCTAAATAAACCCAGCAATCTCTATCTTTATTTTCTTCGCATCTTTCTATTGCATCATCAATACTTTCACACTTCCAAATTTCTATAGGTTTATATACCTTAAATTCTACTTCACTTATTTTACATTCCTCTTTTGGTTCTACATCAATAATAAAACATTTCTTATTAATATTTATTTCCTTTTTATTATAATGAAGAGGAGAACCTGAATACCTTGCCTTCTTATTGGTACCTGGTACAACCTGTGGTTTATGGACATGTCCTAAAGCTATATACTGTGCTTCTTCTGGTAAACATGACCCATTAACAATATAGCTTCCACCAAGTTGAATACTTCTTTCTGAGCCACCTTCTTCACTTCCCATAGCAAATAAATGTGATACTGCTAAATTAATAGTATCTTCTCTATAGTTTTTCCTTAAAGAATCAAATAAAGATTTTATTCTTTCTCCATAAGTTTTTAATCTATCTTCATCACTATCCATCTCTCCATAAAGAACTTCATTTAATCTCTTTTCACTTGGATATGGTACTGTTAATATTACTGCTTTTTCATTATTAATTTCTATTTCAATAAATCCTTCTCCTGAGTTAATAACCTTATGCTGTCCATATTCACCACATTGTACAATAGTTTTAGGTGTCCCAACCATTATTATTCCATGCTCCATAGCAAGTGGCCCTGCTGCAACTAATCTTTCTGGATTATCATGATTTCCTGCAATAACTAAAGTTAATCTTTCTCCATTTTTAGAAAGTTTTTTTAATGTATTATAAAACATTTTTTCAGCTCTTGCTGGTGGATTACTACTATCATAAACATCTCCTGCAATTATAACTAAATCAACTTTATTTTCTTCAACTATATCTATAAAATCTTTTAAGAATAATTCTTGCTCATCCATTCTACTTTGGCCTTCTAAGTTCTTTCCTAAATGCCAATCTCCAGTATGTAATATTCTCAAAAATATTACCTCCTTTTTTATTCCACTGTATAAATTTTATCTATTTTTAATTATACAATTAAGTACTATATGTAATCAAACGTAAGTGAGATTCCTTCTAAACAAAAAAGATGATACATTTCTGTATCACCCTCTTTCCTATTATCTATTTAACTTCTTTACACCAACTTGAAGAAATTCTTGAATTATCTATATATCCTAAATAGCTATGTGCAACTTGTACTTCTAAACCATCATATTTATTTATTTGCTCATTATTTAATTTCTCTACTCTCTCATCACTTGCTAAATAAACGTCCTTACTAAAAATATACTTCTTTCCTTTACAAAATATCATAGTTACCACCTCATGTATTTTATTTATATAAATATTATACACCTATTTGCATTTATACCCATTTAAGTTTTAATTTTCAATATTTTGCATAATTTTATTCATAAATTTGCCAATTATTCAATTTACAGAAAATAAAAAATAATTGAAATTAAACTAATTTAACTTCAATTATTTTAATCAATTATATTATTCTATTTTAATAAAAACTCTCTTATTACTTTT
The DNA here is from genome assembly GCA_900543325.1 of uncultured Clostridium sp. GTDB lineage: Bacteria > Bacillota > Clostridia > Clostridiales > Clostridiaceae > Clostridium. The sequence goes on from UQQU01000002.1 coordinate 54,767, forward strand.
ACTTTTAATATTATATACGCAATTATACTTCCTACAATAGAACTTAATGAAAATGGAGCAATATAAACAAATAATGCAACTTCCTTTCCTAATAAAATTGCTGCTATCGGATAGGCAAGTAAGGCACCTATTATCCCTGTGCCAATAACTTCACCAACTACTGCTACCTCTATCTTTTTAAATTTCCTATATAAAATTGATGCTAAAAACACTCCCACCATACTACCTGGAAAGGCTAATAAGCTTCCAGTACCTAAAATATTTCTAAGTAACGATGATATAAATGCACAAGAAACTCCATAAACTGGACCTAAAGTTATTCCAGCAATAACATTAACAAAATGCTGTACTGGCGATGCCTTTGCTCCTAATACTGGTATAGAAAATGTTCCTAGAACTGTTGCTATAGCAATTAATATCCCACTTAATACTATTTTTTGTGTAGTTTTATCTTTATTTTTAGCTATCTCCATATTTCCTCCTTTAATATCATTAATTAAAATAAGATTATTATTTTATATTTTCTCAATCCATTTTTCACATTCTAATTTTATGTTCTCAGCTCCAAGTATTGCAGATACAACTGCATACCCATCTACATTACACTCTTTTAATTTATCAATATTACTTAGTGATAATCCTCCAATAGCTACTACTGGTAATTTAATCAATTCTTTTATTTCTTTTAATTTTTCTATAGATACAGATTTTGCATCAAGCTTAGTTCTTGTTGTAAACATAGCTCCGACACCAAGATAATCAGCCCCATTTTCTTTAGCTGTTAAAGCCTCTTCTACTGTTCTTGCTGATACTCCCACTATCTTATCTTCTCCTATAAGCTCTCTAACTTTATTGGCTGGTATATCACTTTGTCCAACATGAACACCATCAGCATCACAAAGCATTGCAATATCTACCCTATCATTAATAATAAACTTCACATTATATTTTTTAGTTAATTCTCTAAGCTTAATTGCCTTCTCTAAAAACTCTTTTCCACTGGCATTTTTTTCTCTTAGTTGAAGCATAGTTACTCCACCTTTTAATGCTTCTTCAATACTATTGTAAAAATCTCTACCTCTTAAAATATCTGAATCTGTTACTAAATAAAATTTTAATTCTTTCATTTTTATTCCCTCTTAACTTCAATATTTTATGCTGCAGTATCTTTTATACTAACTTCTTTTTTAAATCGCTTTAAAGGAATTATTGATATAAGAACTGTACATAAAATTCCTTCAACACCTGCACTTGTAAAATTATATAAGAATGAATAAAGATAAGGATTCATTCCCTCTGGTGCAAATTGTGCAAAAAATACTACCCCTGATACAAAATAGGAAAATACACTTAAAGTAACTGCAAATAATGATCCTAAAATTATTTTATATTTTTTATCACTTCCAAAAATACATGTAAATCCTAATGCCATTGGTCCAAATAAACAATCTAAGAAAAATTGTATTGGATGTATTACATAGGCTCCATTTAATAAAGATAAAAGTCCCCATATTAATCCACCTGTAACCCCAGCAGTTCTACCATATAATAATGAAAGAACCATTATTGGTAACATAGAAAATAGTGCTATTCCTCCACCTTGAGGATATTTTACAAATTGGATTAACCCAAGCATAAATGATAATCCACTCATCATTGCAATTACTATCATTTTCTTAGTTGTTATAGGATTTTTTTTCAAATCTCTAAAATATAATGCAAATATTATTACTGATATTACCCCAATAAAAATTACCATATCAATCATTCTCCACCTTAACAATTAATTTATTTATTTGCCATATTCCAAAAATCCATCTCATAAAGACTGGATTTTATAAAAATATCTTTTAATCTTTCTTTTTCCACTTCTGATACGTTTTTGCATATTTCATCAATATAATTAATCCATTCTTCAGTACATTGTCTAAATTCTTCTGAAGCATACTCCTTTATCCATGGAGCATAAAAGTTTTCTTCTAATCTATCCTTATATGTTTCATATAGATATTTTCCGATATAATAATAACTCCATGTACACGGCATTATTGTCATTGCAATATCCTTTGAATCACCTTTTAATGCAATTCCAAGCATATAATTTGTATAACTTGCAGTTGTTAACTCAACTTTATACTTTTCTACCTCATCTGTACTTAACCCAAATCCTTTTAAATAATTAACATGAACTGCAGTTTCATCATCTAAAACACCTTTTATTGATTCATGATAAAACTTCATTTCTTTCATAGTTCTAGCCTTAACTAATCCCATTGCAAAAACTTTAGCATAATCTTTTAAATATAAATAATCTTGAATTAAATAATTCTTAAACTTCTCTTTATCTAAAGTTCCTTCACCTATTCCTTTTACAAAAGGATGTTTTAAATATTCATCCCAAATCTCTTTAACTTCATCAAATAACTCTTCTGAAAACTTCATACTATTCAATCCTTCCATACTCTTTTAGTTTATCAATATTCATTTCATAAACATTATTCATAAGTTCTTCTTTAAAAGTTCCTATTGCTATATTATCTTTATCTGCTAACTCTCCACTTACTGCCATAGTAAGAACTCCCATAGCAACTGCTTCTAGCTTTTTGAAATTATCTCTTTTCCTACCTTCCAGACTGTTATATGCTCCTAAATAACTACCTATTAAACTTCCTGTCATACAGCCAGTACCTGTTATACTTTTTAACTTTGAAGTTCCATTAAATATCTTTATAACTGTATTACCATCACTAATAAAATCAACTTTTCCAGTAGCTACTACTATACATCCAAGCTTTTTAGCTACCTTTTTAATAACTTCTGATATATCTTCTCCATCATCAAAGGAATCAACACCTTGTCCTCTTACATCTAAACCACCAATAAACTTTATTTCTGCTATATTTCCCTTAACAACATCAAACTTAATTTCATTTAAAAGTTTATTTGTAAAATCAGTTCTAGTTTTCGTAGCAAAAACTCCTACTGGATCTAAAATAACAGGTTTATTAAATTTATTAGCTGCTTTCCCTGCTTTAACAAATAAATCTAATCTATTTGAATTCATAGTTCCTATATTAATAACTACAGAACTTGCAATACTTACAATTTCTTCAACCTCTTCATTTGAATAGCTCATTAATGGGCTTGCTCCTAATGCAAGAGTAATATTAGCACAATCATTTATAGTAACTTCATTGGTATAATGAAGCACTAATGGATTTATTTTTTTTACTTTATTAATTAATTCAAACATCTTAACTAGTCCTTTCTTATTTTAAATCTTTAAATTTATAAAAATGATTTACTGGACCTACACCTTTTCCAATATCAAAACTTTCTCTTATTGCTTCAGTTATATATTCTTTACTTAACTTTACTGCTTCAACTATGTTATATCCTAAAGCTAAGTGAGAAGTTATTGCTGATGATAAGGTGCATCCTGTTCCATGAGTGTTTTTTCTATCTAATCTTTCTTGTTTATAAACCTCAAAAGTATCCTTACCTATTAATACATCAACAGCATCACCTTCAAGATGACCACCTTTCATTAATACATACTTAGGTCCTAACTCTAATATTTTTTTACCAGCTTCTCTCATATTATCTACATTATTTATTTTTATTCCTGTAATCTCCTCTGCCTCTGGTGTATTTGGAGTAATTATATATGCCATAGGTATAAGTTCTTCAATTAAAGTTTTCTTTGCTTCTGGTTTTAATAGTGAATATCCACTTTTAGATATCATAACTGGATCTACTACTAAATATTTAGGAGTATATTTTTTTAATTGATTTACAATTGTATAAATAATTTCTGGACTAGATACCATTCCTATTTTTACTGCTGCAGGCTCTATATCTTCAAATACAACTTCTATTTGCTTTTCAATTATTTCTTTACTTAAATCTTCTACAAGAAATACTCCCTGTGTATTTTGAGCTGTTATTGCAGTTATTACACTCATTCCATAAGTTCCAATTGCACTAAATGTTTTTAAATCGGCTTGTACACCTGCCCCTCCTGATGAATCTGAACCAGCTATTGTTAATGTTGGTATTTTATAATTTCTCATTTTTTCTTCTCCTTTAAAATCTTAAATTTAAATATATAAATAAAAAAACAGCTATACTCCACTGGAATATAGCTGCATGATTACAAATAATATATAAACTTTTCTACAATATATAATATAAAATACTTGTATATAACAAAATTTCACAATAAAATTGTAGGTTTATTTTAAGTATACATTAATAAGCTTTCCTACGCTGGTATTATCCAGATCAGGTACAAGGGTTAATAATAATTTATTTCTCAGCCTTATGGCACCCCTAGCATTTTTATTTAATTATTACATTTTAATTATATTACTTTGTATTTTATTGTCAATATTTTCTAATATTTTTCTTTTATTTCTTTTATTTTGTTTGCACTTTATTAACTTATTTATTATTATATATATTAATATTTGCATATACTAATAAAAAAATAAGGAGGTTTTTTAATGTCAAGAAGAGCTGCATTTTTTGATATAGACGGAACAATATATAGAGAAGGACTTATTACTGAAGTATTTAAAAAAATAATTAAATATGATTTAGTTGATGAAAATAAGTGGTTTAAAGAAGTAAAACCTGCTTATATTAATTGGGATAAAAGACAAGGTGATTATGATACTTATCTTTTAAAAATGGTTGATGTATATACCGAAGCAATTAAAGGATTAGATAAATACCATATAGATTATATTGCTAAAAAAGTTATTGAACAAAAAGGTGACAGAGTTTATACATTCTCAAGAGAAAGAATTAAATGGCACAAAGATAATGGAGATATTGTTATTGCTATTTCAGGTTCTCCTATAGAGCTAGTTAGAGAAATGTCCTTAAAATATCATATGGATGACTATAGAGGTACAATCTATGAATTAGATAAAGATAATAAATATAATGGATATATTACTCCTATGTGGGATTCTGAAAGCAAAAAGAAAGCTATTAAGGAATTATGTGAAAAATATAATATAGATTTAAGTGAAAGCTATGCTTACGGTGATACTGCTGGTGATTTTACAATGTTTAAGTCTGTTGGAATACCTTATGCTATGAATCCAACAAGGGAACTTATAACAAAAATTATGGATGATGAAGATTTAAAAAAGAAAATTAATATCATTGTTGAAAGAAAAGATGTTACTTATAAACTTGATGTAAACTGTCTAAATATTTTATAAAATTTAATTAGGAACTCATTATTGAGTTCCTAAAAATATATTCTATTTACTTCTATTATGTAAACTTTATTTTATCTTTTTATTAGAGTATTATCTAACATACTAATCTGCATTTCCCTTAACTTCATAAAATAATTAATTACTAAACTAGATATAACTAGTATAATAAATGTAAATTTGAAGTTAATTAATAGCATATAAATCAATATTAACCATATAATTTGCGACATTTCCTTTGATTTAACCTTTAATGATACTCCTTTAATAACAAATGAAAGCGAATCTTTTAATATAAAATATATAACTACTACTCTTATTGCCATTACAACAATTTTAAAATATACAAAATTAAATTCAAATCCTGTAGCATTTAATATTTCATATAAAATCAAATATACAATACCAAATATATATGTTTTTTTACTGCAACATATATATGCTCCATACTTTTTAAAGTTACTAATAATCATATACTTTTCATTAGTACTTTCATTTAATATATTAAGCTTTTTACCGATAAATAAAGCTCCTATATAAGCTATCAATATTGTACTTATAGGAATTGTAGCAACGAATATACTAAATATAATAGACATATACTCTTCATTTAAAGGAAATAAAGCTCTATATCCATCAAATTCTTTCATAAAACTATATCCTGTTAACTTTGAAAAATAGATATCAATTAACACCATAACAAAGCATCCTAGAATTGATGAATAAAGTAAGTCATCAAATATAGTTCCTTTTTTCCTTATAAAATATCCACATATTAATCCCATTATTATTCCTTGGCTCATCCAAATAGCAGATGCTATATCTCCTACTGCTAATATTACAATAAGCAATGAAGTTGTTGATGATAATAAAGTATATCTGCTTCCTAACCTCATATATATTACACAAATAAAAAGAGGAACAATCATATCAAGATATAATGTATATGCTATACCTGTATAAATTGCCATTATGCTAGTTACCACAAACATTGCAGATAACATTGCTGCTTCCGTTAATTTTCTTGTGTTCAATTTTAATTCACCACACTTATCTTTTTTAGAAAACTCTTTAAAATCAAAAAGGTTATTCTATATCTTAAGTTCTTTAATCAATTATACTACTTTCTTTTAAAGTTAAAAGTAAAATTTATTTTAATTTTCTTTTATTAAAGTCTTTTCTTTATAATAATTCCTCAATCCTTCAAAAGTTGGATCAATACCTAATTTAAAACATTCCTCTACATAAGCTTTTAAAACATAAATACTCATTTATTTAACACCTCTTTTTAAGACTTTTTTATTAATTTATGTTTTAATATATGTAATAAGAGTTATGTAAATTACTAAAAATAATAAAAATAATAAAAAAATTTAATTTGTAGGTGAAAAATGAACTATATAATTTTTGATTTAGAATACAATCAACAACATCCTGATGATATTAATGCCTCAGAACCTAAACCACCATTATTATTTGAGATAATTCAAATTGGAGCAATAAAAATGTCTAAAGACTTAAAGCAAATTTCTATATTTAATTCTTTAGTTAAACCTAATATACACATAAAACTTCATCCTTATGTAGAGAACTTAACTAAAATTAATATTGAAGATTTAAATAACTCTTCGGACTTTAAATCTGTTTATAGTGATTTTATTAATTTTATAGGAAAAGAAGAAAATATTCTTGTAGTATGGGGAAGCTCTGATATAAAAGAATTAATTAAAAATATAGAATTTTACAATCTTGATTCCTCCAAAATCTCAAATAAATATATAGATATTCAAAGTTATGCTAGCAAATTATTTAAGCTACCTAAAGGACAAAAGATAAGTTTAAAAAATGCCGTGGAAGCTCTTAATATTCCTGTTGAAGGTGACTTCCATGATGCTTTTTTCGATGCTCACTATACTACTGAAGTGTTTAAAGCTATCTATACAAATAAACTATCTCCAAGTACCTTCATTAAAAGTACTGAAAAAAGACCTAAGGTAAAAAAAGAAAAACTTGATTCTGAAGCTTTAATAAAAGAATTTGAAAAAATCTATAACAGAAAAATGTCTAAAGAAGAAGTTAAGATGATTCGATTGGCATATTTTATGGGTAAAACTAAACAATTTATTTTAAAAGATGAATAATTTTCCAAAAAGTAGGTAACCTAATACTAAAGGAGGCTACGTCAATGTTGCTTGTTTTAGTAAATATTATTTGGATACTTATAAAATTAATATTTTATACGCTATTTTCTTTAATTAAAGCAATATTTAAAATATTTGTTTTTATTTTTAAAAAACCATTATTAAGATTTCCATTTTTACTTATTAATATTGGTTACTTACTTAAAATTAATTTTAATATTCTAGCAACTATATATTTTATTTACTTAATGCATTTATCTGCAATAAAATTTAACATTTATAATAAAATTTATGCTGATTTAAACTATATCTATAATAAAATACGTAATTCTTATAAAGTTTCAAATTGTTTAAAATCACTTAAAAATGATGGTATTATATTAAATAACATATATTTAGAAAATAATGATGATGATTCTTGCTCTATAGATGAGTTAGTAATTACTAATGGTGGTGTTTTTGCTATTAAAACATTAAATTATCCTTATAATAATTATACTGAATTTGATAAACCTAGTATACTTTCTTTAAATGGTGTTAAATATAAAAATGATACAATAATAGATTTTAACTTAATAAATTCTATATCAGAAGAATGTTTAAAGTGCTATAACATTTTACAAGACATATTATCTTATGATATACCAATAACTAATATTATTGCTATTCCCCAAGAAAATTGTGTTGTAGAAGAAAACTCTTCATTAGAAACTCCAATTGTAACAGCTAAAGATTTGCCTTATTATATAAAAAATAAAATAAATAAAACTGTTAATTATTCACCATTATTAATAAAAGAAAGTTTATTAGAAAATAAGATTTGGACTTTTGATATAGTTATTTCAAGGCTTCAAAGCTTTCTTAATCATAGTAAAACCACTATATTATTTTTTATTATATTTCTAGGTATATATTATATATATATAACTTTTATATCTTATATATTTTTTAAACTAATTACATTATAAATTATATAAAAAAGTAACTAACTATTTATCATTAAAGATATATAAGTTAGTTACTTTTATTTTATAGTTAAACTATCCTAACATTTCATATTTATCCATATTAGTTTGTTTTACAATCTTATTGTAAACAACCTTTATATCATCTGCATTATTATCAAAAGCTAACGCTTCTACTAATGCATCTAAAATAATAATTACTTCCTTCTCATCTAATTTTATATCCACAAAATCCCCTCCATTCCTTAAATATTATTTACTAAGTTCTATAAACTCATCTATATCTTCCTCTATAGTTTTTAATGAGTTTCTCCAGAACTCTTTATTATGAATATCTATTCCAACTTCTTTTGTTATATCTGCAATTTTATTTTTTCCTGTAATTGATAAAAGTCTTTCATATTCACTTGTAAAGCTTTCACCCTTCTTTAAATATTCAGCATATAATCCCTTTGCAAATAATAACCCAAAAGCATAAGGGAAATTATAATAGTTATAATCTGCATCATAATAATGTGGCTTCCAAGCCCACATATATGGGTGTAAATATTCTGGATCTAAGCCATCACCATAAGCCTCTTTTTGCGCTTCTAACATTAATTCTTTAATTTGCTCTACTGTTAATGCACTTTCTTTTCTTGCTTCAAAGACTGATTTTTCGAATAAAAACCTTGAATAAATGTCTACTATTACTTGTGTACAATCACATATCTCAGCTTCTAATATAGCTAATGCTTCATCTTTATTTGCTTCCTTAATTGCAGCTTTTTTTATTATTGTTTCACAAAATGTAGATGCTGTCTCTGCTATAGGCATTGGATATTCTGAATTTAATATTGCTTCATTTTTTAAGCATTCTCCATGGAATCCATGACCAAGCTCATGTGCCATAGTAACTACATCACCAAAGCTACCACCATAATTTAATAAAATTCTACTTTCTCCTATAAAGTGAAGTCCAGCACAAAATGCTCCTCCAACCTTCCCTTCTCTAGGCTCTACATCTATCCAATCATTATCTATAGCTTTTTGAGCAAAATCTCCTAAATTATCACTAAATGTTCTAAAATTTTTAACTACAAATTTTGATCCTTCTTCATATGTAAACTTCATATCAGCATTTGATATTGGAGCATATAAATCATAAAATGGTAACCCATTTTTATGTCCTAACATTTCTGCTTTTCTTCTTAGATACTTTCTAAAAACAGGCAAACTTTCTTTCATAGCTTCTAACATGGCATTTAATGACTCTTCATCCATTCTTGAATCTATTAAAGTTTTTTCTAAAGGTGAGTTATATCCTCTAAAATCACAAACTGTTAATACTTCTCCCTTTATTCCATTAAGAGCAGCTGCAACCCCTTCTTCAACTTTCTTATAAGATGCTATTTCCGCCTCATAAGCTCTCTTTCTTACTTCTTCTGATTTATCCTCCGCCATATTTAATACTACTGTCAATGGATACTCTTTCACTTCATCATTTTCTTTAATTTCTACCATCAATGATGATATTAAATTATCCTTAAGCTTACTCCATGCATTAGAACCTGTATTTTTCATATTGGCGATAATACTTTCTTCTTTATCACTTAATAAATACTTGCTTTGTTCTACAATACTTTTTAATACATATTCATGTGCCTTAAGTAATTCTGATTTTTCAATTATACAATCAATATTCTCAATATTACTTATATATCTTTCTACCTTAGTTGAAGCTTCCACTATATGAGTTAACTTTTTTTCAAATATATCAGAATATCTTAATGCTTCTGCATCCTTTGTATTAACACTAATACTTAATTGTATAAATGAACCTATTTTACTAATTAATTCAGTTAATTTTGAATATTTCTTTATATAATCTTCTAACTTTATTAATATGTCATTATTATCTTTTACAATCTCATTAGCCCATTCATTAACTTCGTTAATTTTACTTGTAAGTCTATCCATATCAATTTTAAATTCTTGACTTTCAAATGATGGATATAACTCTTTTAAGCTCCAATTTAAACTCATTTCTAATCCTCCTATTATTTTAAAAAATTCTTATTATAATTATATACTGTTAATGAAAATAATTCCAACTAACATATAAAAAAAGTAAAATAAATTACAAAATTCACAATTTATTTTACTTTTATTAAATTTCTATTTTCTAACTCTAACTTGAAGTTTTTCTATCCAACCTTTATTATACTTCAATGAAATATAACCTATTATACTAATAATTAATGCTCCAACTGCATCCACAAATAAATCTACCATAGTATCTGTTAAAGCAGCTCTTCCTATTAATTGTGTACCGTTTTCTAAAGCAAACTTTTGCATGTTAAGACCTAGTAAACCATCAAAAGTAAATTCATAGAATTCCCAAACTACTCCTAAAGTTACTGCAAAACAAAATGAAAATAAGGCTACAAATAAAGGACTTAAATTCATTGGAACTTCCTCAGTTTTATTTAATAAAGTTACAATTGAAAAACCTAATGCTCCTATCATTGCCCCACTAAATGTGTGTAAAATATTATCCCAATTTGAAACATTATAATAAAAACTCTTTACTTCTCCTAAATATATTGCAGAATATAAGAATATAGTATACAAAATTAACATATTTGATGGTATTTCAATTCTCAACTTATGTTCTAACATTCCTGGTAGCAACATTGCAATAACTCCTAAAATACATTGCGACAGCATTAAGGCATAATCACTTTTTATACGAATAAATGGCTCATTAGGATCTGCAGTTGTGGGCGCCTTATTAATTGCAAAGACTAAAAATACAATTGTAGAAACTAATGTTATTAATACAAAATAAGTTAAAATTTTCTGCCAACTAATTTTATTTTTTTTCATATGCTCACTCTCCTTTATTTAAAAATTTTAGAATTATAATTTATATTAGTTCAAATTATAATTCTATAATAAATATTACTAAAAGTAAAATATTATGTGAAATTTATCTGCATTTTTTATGTATTTACTTATTTTTTTGCTTTTTATATATTTACATCCACAATATTTTGTTATATTATTAATAATAATATTAATATCATAAAATACTTAATAGGCATTGATGGAAAGAGTAATTTAAATGATATCTTTAAGCGAGTAAGGGATGGTGTAAGCCTTATAAGATTAGTTTTAATGAAAAACATTCCTGAGCCTCTAACCGAACAGTTGAGATTTTCTTCACTTAGTAGACTTAGACGGGACCCTACCGTTAAAATGGGACAGTCTTAAATTTATATTTAAATTTAGCACTGATAAAGAGGCTTTATGCAAATTAGGTGGTACCGCGGAATTTACCTTTCGTCCTATATTTTAGGATGAAAGGTTTTTTTATATTATTTAGGGGGTTATTTTTATGACAAAAAAATTAAAATCTAAAGTTTTCATACCTGAAAACTACAAATCTAACTTATCTTTAATAGAAACAGAAATAGCAATAAAAAAAGTTAAAGACTTCTTTGAAGCTAAGCTTGCTGAAACTTTAAACCTAACAAGAGTTTCTGCTCCATTATTTCTTGAAAATGGTTCAGGTTTAAATGATAATTTAAATGGAGTAGAAAGGCCAGTAAGCTTTGATATGTTAGCAATTGAAGATAGTAATATAGAAATTGTTCATTCATTAGCAAAATGGAAAAGATTTGCGCTTCATAGATATAAATTTGAGGCTGGCTCTGGTTTATATACAGATATGAATGCAATTAGAAGAGATGAAGAGTTAGATAATCTTCACTCTATTTATGTTGACCAATGGGATTGGGAAAAGGTAATTACTAAAGAAGATAGGAATATAGATACTTTAAAGGATACAGTTAGAAAAATATTTTCTGTATTTAAAGCAACAGAAGATTTTGTTGCTAGGGAATATCCATCTATTGAAAAGATTCTACCTGAGGATATTACTTTTATTACTTCACAAGAATTAGAAGATATGTATCCTGAGCTTACATCTAAAGAAAGAGAAAATGCTATTACTAAAGAACATAAAGCTGTATTTATACTTGGTATTGGAGACACTTTAAAATCTGGCGAAAAACATGATGGAAGAAGTCCTGACTATGATGACTGGAAGCTTAACGGAGATATTTTATTCTACGATCCATTATTTGATTCAGCTATAGAACTGTCTTCTATGGGAATTAGAGTTGATAAAGCCGCATTAGAATATCAATTGCAAAAATCAGGATGTGAAGATAGACGTAATCTTCCATTCCATAAAGCATTATTAGAAGATAAACTACCTTTAACTATGGGTGGTGGAATTGGACAATCAAGAATTTGTATGTTCTTTTTAAGAAAAGCTCACATAGGTGAAGTACAAGCTTCTATTTGGGATGAATATACTCATAAACAATGCGAAGCTGCAAATATTGAACTATTATAAAATCTATATAAATTTTTTAATACAAAAAAACCACAATAATTATAATAAATTATTGTGGTTTTTTGTTTATTAATTATATTTTAAGCAACCTTCACCATATACACCTAAAAAAAATTATTCCAAGAAAATATTGACATTTTTTATTTGAAATTGTAAAATTAATCTTGTATTAGTAATAGTTAACTATAAATTTAGTATTACTAAACTTTTTGAATATTTTTTATAGGAGGTTTTATGAACACCGCATTTTTATTAAGAAAATACTTATCCGTTGGATGGATGTAAATCAAATTATTGGAGGTTTTTATTATGAATATTGAACAATTAGGAAGACACATTTTAGTGGAGTATTACAACTGTGACAAAGAATTATTAAAGGATCATGAGGCTATTGAAAAACATATGAATCAAGCTGCTTTAGAAGCAAATGCAACTATAGTAACTAGCTGTTTTCATAAATTCAATCCTTGGGGAGTAAGTGGTGCAGTTATAATACAAGAATCACATCTTACAATACACACATGGCCAGAATATGGTTATGCATCAGTAGATTTATTTACCTGTGGTGATAGCGTCAATCCTTGGAAAGGATTTAAATACCTTGAAAAGGCATTAAGTGCAGATAGAAGTGAATCTACAGAAGTTTCTAGAGGGCTAGTTGATAAAATTAGAACCTTTGGCAATGGTGAATATAATAATTTAACAATAACTCATAAGATGGAGGTTTAAAGAGATGAATATGGAATTATGGTATACTGAAAATCAAACAGAGAATGTTAACTTTTCAATGAAAGTAAAAAATCATCTTTATTCTGCTAAAAGTGATTTTCAAAAAATAGACATAATAGATACCTACGAATTTGGTAGAGTATTAGTTATTGATAATTGGACAATGGTTACTGAAAAAGATGAGTTCATTTATCATGAAATGATAACACATGTGGCGTTAGCTACAAACCCAAATATAAAAAATGTCCTTGTAATTGGTGCTGGTGATGGCGGTACCGTTAGAGAATTAACTAGATATAATAATATTGTTAATATAGATATGGTAGAGATAGACAAGCTAGTTGTTGAAGCTTCTATTGAGTATCTACCTTTTACATCATGTAAATTAAATGATCCTAGAGTTAACTTATATTTTGAAGATGGAATTAAATTTGTTAAAGACAAAAAGAACTTATACGATTTAATCATAGTTGATTCAACAGATCCTATTGGTCCTGGTGAAGGTCTATTTACAACTGAATTTTATACTAATTGCTTTAATGCATTAACTGAAAAAGGTATATTAATTAATCAATGTGAAAGTCCTTATTATGATAATAATGCCTACGAGATGAAAAGATCTTATGGCAAATTAAATAAATTATTTGATATTTGCAAAGCATATCAATACCATATGCCAACCTATCCATCTGGTCATATGATATTCTGTTTTGCTTCAAAAGTATTAGATCCTGTGGCTGATTTAAACTCTGAATTATGGAACTCTTTAGGATTAGATACAAAATACTACAATACAGATATACATAAAGGGGCATTTGCTTTGCCTAATTATGTTATAAAAATGCTTAACGATACTTTAGAATAATAAATTGAAGAAAAAGTAAAAAAAATCATAGCTAAAAATAGCTATGATTTTTTTACTTATATTATACCAGCAATAATTCCTCCACCAACAACTTTGTTTCCTTGATAGAAAACAACAGATTGGCCTTTTGTTATTGCTCTTTGTTTTTCTTTAAAGCTAACTTTAACTTTTCCATCTCTTAAAGGTGAAATAACTGCTTCTGCAGGTTTTCCTGAATATCTAACCTTTGCTTCAACTGTTATTGGTTCTTCAAGCTTATCAAATGGAATAAAGTTAACATCCTTAGCAACTAAATCAGTCTTAAATATATCCTCTTCAGGACCTAATACAACTTCATTATTTCTAGGATTTATATCAGTTACAAATACAGGTCTTCCAAGAGCTATTCCTAAGCCTTTTCTTTGACCTATAGTATAGTAAACTATTCCTTTATGTTGCCCTAATACATTTCCATTTTTATCAACAAAATTTCCTGGAACAACTTCTAATGGTCTAGCTTCACTTATGTATCTACCATGATTATTATCAGGTATAAAGCAAATTTCTTCACTATCCTTTTTATTATATACTGATAGCCCTATTTCCTTAGCAATTTCTCTTATTCTATCCTTAGTGTATTCTCCACAAGGCATAAGAGTATGTGCTAATTGCTCTTGAGTAAAATTATATAATGCATATGTTTGGTCTTTTCTATCATCGTCTGAACGAATTAAAAGATATCTTCCATTTTCATCTTGTTCAATTTTAGCATAGTGACCTGTTGCAACATAATCAGCACCTATTCCTTGAGCTTTTCTTAATAACTCATCAAATTTTAAATGCTTATTACATGCTATACATGGATTTGGTGTTTTTCCATCTATATATTCTTGAACGAAATAATCAATAACCTTTTCTTTAAAGCTATCTCTAAAGTTCATTACATAAAAAGGAATGCCAATTTTATTAGCAACTCTTCTTGCATCATCTACAGCTGAAAGTGAACAACATCCACCTTCTCTTTCTGTATAATCTTTATCTTCTTGCCATATTTGCATTGTAACACCAATAACATCATAGCCTTGTTCTTTTAAAAGGTAAGCAGCAACGGAGCTATCAACTCCGCCACTCATACCTATAACTACTTTTTTCTTCTTTTCCATCAAATCACACCTTAAGTTTTTTATTCGTGTCCGTGTACTGCGTCATGTAATTCATCATGATCTGTTTCTTCGAATTCCCATCCTTCAGTGCTTAATCCAGCATTTTTTCTGTAGTCATTGATTGCTTTGTGTATAGCTTCTTCAGCTAATACTGAACAATGCATTTTTACTGGTGGAAGTCCATCTAAAGCTTCAGCAACAGCTTTATTTGATAATTCCCAAGCTTCTTCTAAAGTTTTTCCTTTAATCATTTCTGTAGCCATTGAAGATGAAGCTATAGCTGATCCACATCCAAAAGTTTGGAATTTAACATCTTTAATAATGTTATCTTCTACTTTTAAATAAACTCTCATTATATCTCCGCATTTAGCATTTCCAACTTCTCCAATACCATTTGCGTCTTCAATTTCTCCTACATTTCTTGGATTTCTAAAATGGTCCATAACTTTATCTGTATATATCATAATTATTTTTCTCCCTTCTTAACAAAATCACTCCATAATGGTGACATATTTCTTATTCTTTGTATAATTCCAGGTAATACTTCTAAAACATAATCAACATCTTCTTCAGTTGATCCATCACCTAATGTTAATCTTAATGATCCATGAGCTAATTCATGTGGTAAACCTATTGCTAAAAGTACATGTGATGGGTCTAATGATCCTGATGTACATGCACTTCCACTTGATGCACATATTCCTTCAAAATCTAATGATAATAAAATTGATTCACCTTCTATATAAGTAAATCTTACATTTACATTACCAGGTAATCTCTTATCACCTCTTGGTCCATTTAAATATGAGTATGGAACTTTTTCTAATATTCCATCTATAAGCTTATCTCTAAGAGCTGAAAGTCTTTCCATATGAGACTCGATATCTTTTGTAGCTAACTCTATAGCCTTACCTAATCCAACAACAGCTGCAATATTTTCAGTTCCTGCTCTTCTAGCTCTCTCTTGACCACCACCGTGAATTAAGTTGTCTATTCTTACACCTTTTCTTATGTATAAAGCACCTATTCCTTTAGGCCCATATATTTTATGACCTGCTAAAGATAAAAGGTCAATATTCATTTCTTTTACATCTATTGGAACATTTCCTACAGCTTGAACTGCATCTGTATGGAATAAAACTTTTCTTTCTCTACAAATTGCACCAATTTCTTTTACAGGTTGAATAGTTCCTATTTCATTATTTGCAAACATAATTGATACTAAAATAGTCTTATCTGTTATTGCATTTTTTAATTCTTCTAAATCAACAAATCCTTCTTCATTAACATCTAAGTAAGTTACTTCAAACCCATTTTTCTCTAAATATTCACAAGTATGAAGAACTGCGTGATGTTCTATTTTAGTAGTTATTATATGATTTCCTTTTTTTCTATGTGCTGATGCAATACCTTTAATTGCCCAGTTATCTGACTCAGATCCACCCCCTGTGAAGTAAACCTCACTCATATCACAATTTAAAGCATTAGCAACTTGACCTCTTGCTTTATCTATTGCCATTTTTGTTTCTCTTGATATTCCATAAAAAGATGATGGATTACCAAACTTTTCTGTAAAATATGGTAGCATTTCTTCTAAAACTTCTGGCTTTACATAAGTAGTAGCCGCATAATCCATATATACTGTTTTCATATATTATTCACTCCTCTGCAACGTTAATGCCTCATTTTTTTCTTTAATTTCATTGTAATCATCTACTATATCTTGTAACGTTATGCCCTCCATAACCTCGTCTATACTATTTTTTATTTTTGTCCATAAAAGTCTAGTTGCACAACAATCTATATTATTACAAGCAACTCCTTCAATACAATCAGCAATCTCTATAGGACCTTCAAGTACATACATTATATCTGAAACCTTAATATCCTTTGGTTCTCTACCTAATATATATCCCCCTTGAGCACCTCGTATACTATTTATAAGCTTTGCTTTCCTAAGTGGAGAAAATAACTGTTCTAAATAATATTCAGATATTCCTTGCCTTTGCGAAATAGTTTTTATTGATAGAGGAGAATCTCCATAATGTATTGCTAATTCAACCATGGCTTTTACTCCATATCTTCCTTTAGTTGATAATTTCATTTTCTCACTCCTTATTCAGACTTTTTTGCTCTGCTTTATGTTTATATCATACTAAATTACTCTGCTTTTGTCAACTATGATTTAATGTGATTGTAATTAAAAAATAATCTTCATTCATGTTATTAAATTGTTATTCTATTTCTTAACTCTGTCCCAATAATCCTTTGTAGCTTTTTCAAACTTATTATCTCCATATTGATAATAAGTTTTATTTTTTATATTATCAGGTAAATATTGTTGTGATATATAATGATTAGGATAATTATGAGAATATTTATATTCAACTCCTCTTCCCATTTTACAAGCACCACTATAATGTGCATCCTTTAAATGATTAGGAATATCGCCTACTGTCATATTTTCTAAATCATTCAATGCAGAATCTATTGCTAAATATGCCGAATTTGATTTTGGACTTGTTGCTAAAAGTATTGTCGCTTCTGCAAGTGGAATCCTAGCCTCTGGAAAACCTAATTCTCTAGCAGAATCTACTAATGATTTAACTATTAAACTAGCTTGTGGATATGCTAATCCAATATCCTCTGCAGCAATTACTTGAAGTCTTCTACAAATAGAAATTAAATCACCAGCTTTAACAAGTCTAGCTAAATAATGAATTGCAGCATCAGCATCACTGCCGCGAATTGATTTTTGAAATGCGCTAAGTATATCATAATGTGCATCACCATCATTATCGTAAGCAATTACCTTACTTTGAGTTGAATCCTTAATAACACTTAAATCAATGACTACAACCTTATCACTATTAGGCTTAGTTGAATTTAATGCAATTTCTAATCCGTTAATAGCTTTTCTCACATCTCCATTACAATAAGAAGCCAAATAATCTATAGCCTCTTCTTTAACATCTAATTTTATTTCATTATATCCTTTACTTTTAATAGCTATAGCTCTATTAAGAGCCTTCTTTACATCTTCTTCATCTATAGGCTTAAATTCAAATATAGTTGACCTAGAAAGCAAAGCCTTAAAAATATAAAAATATGGATTTTCTGTGGTTGATGCAATTAAAGTTATTCTACCATCTTCTATGTATTCTAAAAGAGATTGTTGTTGCTTTTTATTAAAATTTTGAATCTCATCTAAATAAAGCACTACACCATTAACACCTAAAAATGTATCTAATTCCTTTGTTATCTCTTGAATATCTTTTAATGAAGCATTAGTTGCATTAAGCTTATAAAACCTTTTCCCAGCCTTTTCAGCAATAATATTTGCTACTGTAGTTTTTCCTACTCCAGGTGGCCCATAAAATATCATATTTGAAATTCTACCACTTTTTACTATTCTATCCAAAATTTTATTTTCTCCTAATATATGTTGTTGACCACATACTTCACTTAATTGTGTAGGCCTAATTAAATCTGCTAATGGTTTCATTTTTTCACCTCAAAGTAATTTTATTATTTAAAGTATAACATAACATTAAAAAAGTTATAAATTTTATTTATAGCAAAAAGAGCTTGTTCACTTTTTCACAATGAACAAACTCTTTACAGTATTATTATTTTATATTGTTATTTATACTACTATCTATAAAACTCTTGAGTAGCATATACTTTATTTCCTATTTTATATACTCCAACTCCTATACTTGAGAATTTAGTAGATAATATATTTTCCCTATGACCTGATGAGTTCATCCAGTTAGTCATAAATTGTTGCGCTAAAGTATCTGCACTTACATTACCACCAATATAAGCTATATTTTCTCCCCAAGCTTTATAAGAAACTCCATCCTTTTTCATTTGAGTTGTTATAAGATTTCCATTTAAATCTTCATGACTAAAATACTTTTTATCACCCATATCTTGAGATTTAATTCTAGCATACTTTTGCATTACAGTATTATATGTTAATGCTGGAACTCCAGCTTTAGCTCTTTCCTCATTTACCTTGTTATATATAGCTGTTTCTACAGCTGCCATAAAGTTTGTATCTGCATTAGTTGAGTTATCCTCTGTTGAATTATCCGGAGTCTCATCAACTACTGGTGTATCTGGAGTACTTGGTGTCTCCTCTGGAACGCTTGGTGTCTGTTCTGGAACACTTGGCGTTTCATCTACTGTTGGTGTATCTGGTGTGCTAGGAGTTTCTGTATCTCCTGTTGGTGGAACAACTGTATCTCCTGGCGTTTCATCTATACTTGGATTATTAGGAACATTTGGTGTTTCCGTATCTCCTGTTGGTGGAACAACAGTATTATTATCATTATTGTTACTATTATTATTGTTATTTCCATTATGATTAGGCTTGTCCACTGTGCCTCCAATAATTATTATTCCTCCTGAACAATTACCCCACCATATTTTTTTAAAAGTTACTCCTTGAAGTAAACTTCCTGATATACTACACTTATTTGACTTTTCTAGAGAAGCTTCCTTAGTAGCTGCAAAAGTTGGCGTAACAGCTCCCCCTACTACAGTTAATGCAACTATACTAGCAATTAGTTTATTTTTCATCTGTACCACTCCTTTTTATTTTTTCGAGCAGTTTAATTCCGCTCAATATCTTATTAGTTCAAAGTACTTTTTACTTTCACTAACGCTGCCAGTTACAGTTATACCATAGCTTGTCTATTTTTATTATAGTAGATTACCTCCTTATATACCTTATCTTTTATTGCTAAGATTTTATTTCCTTTTTCACCACTAATATTACAGCAAAATTTCCGCATATTTTCTTACTTTTTGGCACCTTAGAAATATGCCCCATGTAATATATTACTAGTCAATTTTTATTTATTTTTTATAAAATTTTTGTTCTCATTTTGTGCAATTTCTAAACTATCATACTCTTTAACACTTTCAATATGAAATTTTCCTTCCTTTTTTGTCAGTACAACTTCTACGGGAACATCATTTCCTTCTGCTGTATCATAACCTTGCTCTATACCATCACTTTCTAAAGTTGTTGCTTTGGCCTCCATATCTATCAATAAACATAAATTATATTTACCATCCTCTTTCGTAACTCCCATAACTTCACTTTCATATTTATTTAAAACTATATGGCCTATATAATAACTATAAAAAATTACATAATTAGATTCATTAAAAGTTTCACTATCTATATAATCACTAACTTCATCATCGTAATCACCATCATATGATAATACCTTATCAACAACCTCTTTCATTTCATTTATATCCTTTTGTGATATATTTTTACTACACATAACCATTGTTAGGTTAAACATAATCATCACTATTACCATTATATTTGAAATAAACTTTCTCATAACTTCTCCTACCCTTCATCTATTAATTTCTATATTATTCTTATGTAGCGTTGTTTAGTTATATGAATCTTATATGATAAAACTTAGTTAGTTAAGAGGTAAGAGTGAAGAGTGAAAAGTTAAGGTTGAAACTGCTACCGCAGTTTCTTAAAATATATATTTTTTAAAACTCCCTAAGGAGTTTTTTCCATAACTCTTCACTCTTGTCTCTTAACTAAAAAAGCAGCAATGTATCTTAATGATACATCACTGCCTTTTTTTATTAAGTATTTGGATACTTAATTCCGCTCCAGTATATGTTATTTTTTAATATAGCTTTATCTGAAAGAGTAACTCCGTCTAATGCCCACTTCTTAAACTCTTCAAATCCTGTTCTATCTACTATATAACCAATGTGTTCTTTACCACCTGGTGCATTTTTATCTATATATTCAGTAACATACTTATAAGTATTTTGAATTACTTTAATTATGCTAGCTTCATCTACCCAAATTATAAAATCTTCCGCTAATCTTGGGTTTTTCTTACCTGTTCTACCCATTATAGCTAATCTATAATACTTTTCTTTGCTTCTAGTCCATGCTCCTGTAGGACAGTTAATTACACATTCACCACATCCGATACATTTGCTATGATCTCTTACTGGCGTATAATTTTCAGCATGTAAAGCTGCTGTAGATTTTTTAGTACATGCTCTAACACAAGCTCCACAAGATATACATTTACTTTCATCTAATTGTGGCTCAGTCATTCCTATAATACCAAAATCGTGCATTCTAACTTTCATACAGTCATTAGGACATCCTGTTAATGCAACTTTAAAATGTAAGTCATGTGGGAATATTGCCTTTTCTATTTTCTTTGCAAAATTAGTTGTATTGTAGTTTGCAAATGGACAAACATTATTTCCTATACATGCAGATATATTTCTTGTACCAGCTGAAGTATACCCTTTACCTGGAATCTCTTGATTAATTTCTAATCCTTCAATGATTGGTTGAAGTAATTCATTAACCTTATCCATGTTTTTCATATCTATTCCTGGAACTTCGAAACCTTGTCTTGTAGTTAAATGAACTGTTCCATTACCATACTTTTCAGCAATTTCTTGAATAAGACCTAAATATTTAGCATTTAAGTGTCCACCAGGTACTCTTATTCTTGAAGCTGTAAGTCCTCTATGCTTTGTAACTCTAAAAGCATTCTTTTTAAGCTTTTTAGTATTGATATCCATTAATTACTTCCTCCTAATCGATTAAAGATTTTCCTACTGTATAATTAAATACTGGACCATCTAGACAAATATAAGTATCATCTATTTTACAGTGTCCACATTTACCTATTCCACAGCACATTTTTCTTTCTTGAGAAATCCAAATATTTTCTTCTTTTATTCCAAGTTTTAAGAATTCTAAAACTGTAAACTTCATCATCATTGGAGGTCCAACAACAACTACTTGTACATTTTCCATATCTTTAATTTCTAGTTCAGGAACATATTTAGTAACTAAACCTACTTTACCTTCATAACCTTCTTTAGCAGTATCAACTGTTAAAATAAGATTCATTGTCTTTTCCCATTCTTTCATGTCTTCTTTAAATAAAACATCTTCTGGAGACTTAAATCCTGATATTAAAGTCATACCTTTGCAATCTTGGCTATTTCTTGAGAAATATTCTACTATTCCTCTTACTGGTGAAAGACCTGTTCCCCCAGCAACTACTATAACTTCTTTATTCTTATAGTTTTCTATATCAAAGCCATTTCCATAAGGTCCTCTTAAGAATAACTTATCTCCTACATAGTTCTTAAATATTTCATTAGTAACTTTTCCAACTCTTCTTATTGTTAAGTCTACATATCCTTCACCAATTCCACTTACTGATATTGGAGCTTCACCATACTTTGGAAGAGATACTTCAAAGAACTGACCTGGTTTAACATCTCCCTTGTAAGCCATTCTAAAAGTATATTCTATTGGAGTATGCTCAATTACCTCTAAAATTTCTGATCTAAATGGTATGTATTCATTCTTAGTCATTATTCTTCACCTCGTTCATAGCATCTTCTAACTTGTTTATTATAGTAGAAAAACTGATATATTCTGGACAGATATCATCACATCTACCACATCCAACACACATGTGATATCCCCATTTTTTCTTATAATCATAAACTTTATGAAGAGTCTTAAATCTCATCTTTTGTCCTTTTTCTTTTCTAAAGCTATGTCCACCAGCCATATCTGTATATCCATCTACATGGCAAGAAGCCCAAACTCTTCTTCTTTCACCTGCATTTTTATTATCTTTATATGTTATATCTTGCATAGTGAAACATGTACATGTTGGACAGACAAAGTTACATCTACCACAAGTTATACATCTTTCATTATATTCATTCCACATTGTAGATTTCATAACTTCTAAACCTAGATTTTCTGGAATGTTAACCTTAACTGGATTTTCTGTAACAAAATCTGGTGTAACTTCCTTTTCTTCTTTTTCTATAGAAGCTATTATATTTGCAATTTCTTCATCTTTAATATCTAAATATACATCTTGTCCATCAACTTTAATATATGCATTGTACTCATCAGTTTTATTTGATCCCATGCTAACACAGAAACAATTATCAAAGCTCTTTTCACAGCCAATTAAGATGAATTTTGCTTTTTCTCTCATCTTCTTATAGTAAATATCTTCAAATCCGTTTCTTAAATAGATATCATCTATTCTCTTTAAAGAATGAATTTCACAACTTCTTAAGAATATTAAAGATGGTCTTTCATCTACCTCAGCTTCTTTACATTCATCATCTGTAAAGAAAAATAAAGTTTGTCTTGTAGGTAAAATTGTTTCTTTATATGAATAACTTGATTTTTGATCAAATTCAATTTCCTCTATAGTTGAAATTTCCCCATATCTCACTCTATCAGTATCTGAAAAAGTTCCTGCACCTTCAAAAACTTTTGGAGCATAGATTTTATATGTTTTCTTTAACTCATTTAAAGCTAAATTCATATTTTCTAAGTTAAGTTTATATCCCATGTAAAACACCTCTTAGCTTATTTTTTCACACTCTTGTTAATCAATTAACAAGGTTTCATAAAGTTATTATATTTTTTTTGAAAAAAAAAAGATGTGACATTTATCACATCTTATTAATTTTCTTTAATAAGTAATTTTTAGCAACACATTTAATTCTCTTTAAAAAATTTCACTAACTTATCTCTATCTGGAACTATGATTTTTTTGCTTTTATTAATAATTAATCCTTCATTATTTAAAATCTTTAAAGCTCTTGATATTGTTTCTCTAGGTGCTCCAAACATATCCGCTAAATATGTAATCGTTATATTTAAATCAATTAATGTACCTTCTTCTATTTCTATTCCGTAATCTCTTGATAACTTCCACAATTTAGCTGCAACTCTTTTTTCTACTTTTATAGGAATTGAGTTTTTACCTTGCCTATATAGTCTTCTAACCTTTATTGCTAATGAATTAATTATTATCTTTGAAAGCTCAAAATCCTCCTTCATAATCTCTAGAAATTTAATTCTATCAAAACATAAAATTTCTGTATTTTCAAAAGCTTCACAATTAATTGAGGCTGGTAAATCATCAATTATTACTTCATTTATTACGGTATCTTTTCCTAAAATAAATATTACTTTCTTTTGGGCTGATTCGCTTTGCTTATATAGAGCAACCTTTCCACTTTTAACTATATATATACTCTTTATAACTTCCTTATCTCTAAATAAATGCTCTCCTTTTTTTAATTCTTTTACAAAACAAATCTCATTTAATTTACAAATCGTACTCTTAGTTACTTGAGAAAATAGTGAATTTTGATCTAATTTTAAACTGCTCTTTTCCAAAATTTTATCTCCTAGTATTATTATTGTGAATATTATAGCACAACTATATAGAAATATATCTTTTTTCTTTTATAAATATTATAGATATATAATTACTAATATATAGTTATAATCGATAATTTAGCCCTATAATATAGAAAAAATATAATTATTAGGATAAAAAGAGCATATATCTCAATGATACACTTCTCTTTTTTAACTCATATGTTAATTATATACTTTTATTTCTCCAATACCTACACTTAAATTAAATTCATATTTTTTTCTGAAGAAGTTACTGTATTTATATTAGTATTTCCAATTCCAGAAGTAGTATTAAAATATACTGGTGAGTTTTCCAGCTCCACCCTCAATATTTAAAACATTAAATTCAATATTTTTATTTCATTTTCCCTAGCACCATATTTGTAATATAAATCTCCATTAAAAGAATAGTTTTCTTAAAATCAACTAAAAAAAAGCCCTAGCTTTCGCTAGGACTTTCCTAAATATATATTATTGATTATTTATTTTTCTTTTCTTTTTTAGCTGTAGCTTCTACTGCTGCTTCTTTAACAGCTTCTACTTTTTCACCGTAGTAGCTAGTGATATACATTTCTTTTAATTCTTTCATTAATGGATATCTTGGGTTAGCTCCTGTACATTGGTCATCAAATGCTTGCTCAACCATTTCATCTAATGTTTCGAAGAATTTAACTTCGCTTACACCAGCATCTTTAATTGTCTTAGGCATATTTACTTTGTTTTGTAACTCATCTATAGCCTTTAATAATAATTCAACTTTTTCAGCTTCAGTGTTTCCACCTAATCCTAAGTGATCTGCTATCTTAGCATATCTCCATGCTGCATTTGGATATTTGTATTGAGCAAATGCTG
>UQQU01000003.1 GCA_900543325.1 uncultured Clostridium sp.
AAAAAACAATCATTTTCATTATAGCTTGTGAAACAAAGTTTAATGTTTTTTCCTTCTATATAATTAAAAAAGATAGCAGGTCTAACCTACTATCTTTAGATAAATCTATTTATATTTTTTTCTGTTTATTACATAGATAACTGCAGCTGCAGCTACTATTAAAGCTATCATTCCAAATATTCCAGCATCACCTGTTGCCGGAGATAATAAATCCGATGTATTATCATCGTTATCTATTTCTGGTTTATTTGTATCTTCACCTGGTTTATTTATATCTTCTTCTGATCCATCTGTATCTTCACCTGGTTTATTTGTATCTTCTTCAGGATCTTCTGCTGGTCCATCTATTACTATTTCTTCCACAGTTACTTTAATTTCTTTAGTTGCACTTGCTCCTTTTGAATCTGTAACTTTATATACTACTCTGTATATTCCTGCTATTGTAGTATCTACTGTGTTTTCTATTATATCAACCTTATCAGTTAAATCTCCATCTTCATAATCAGCTGCAGTTATATTTAACATCGGATCAAAATCATCACCAACATTTATAACTACATCTTCTGCATTTATAACTGGCACTATGTTCATTTCAACTTGCTTGTAAGTTACTGTTACTGTACAAGTAGCTTGTTTATTTCCACATCTTGCTGTAATTACTGCACTTCCTACTTTTAAAGCACTTATATTTCCATCTTCATCAACAGTAGCTACACTGTTATCACTTGATTCAAATATAACTGCTGGTATTACTTTATTTACCGTACTTACTGTTGCTGTAAGTTTAAATGAATCTCCTACATTCATAAATAATTCATTTGCATTTAATTCTAGTTTCTCAACTTCCTCAATATCTTTATACCATGAATTTATATTAACATTTGATGACTCGTCTGTTGGCATCCAATCATAATCATAACCATCATTTCCATCAACTGTAGTTGCTGAATTCTTAGCAAATACTCTAGACATAGTATAATTAGTAGCTTGATTATTACTTAAAACATTTCTTGTTTCACTTAATTTTGCTCCTGGTCCATAACTTCCGTATTCATAGAATCTTGATGTAGACGCAAGAGACTCTCCCATATCTTCCCAACCTTTAGAAGTTATGTGATCTCCCATATAACAGTTTACATATGTAACTGCTGGAGTCATTGTTCTTGTTTGACTACTTGGTCTCCAAGGTCTACCAAGTGATACAGTATTTGCAGCTATATTATCAAGACCTATTAATCTTGAATTCATTATTAAATATCCATAACTATCGCTATCCCAAGTATCTGCTGCTGTTATATATCCATTATTACTTTTTGAGTTTCTATTAAGTGATGCTATATCACAATCATTGAATACTGCTTGTGCTCTACCAAATATAAAGTCAACATCACCCTCTATATAACATTTATAGTAATATTGTCTTGCTGGTGATGACGAGCTTGCATCTGCAAGCAATGTATCTTGATTTCCTATAAATCTACAATTTACAAATATACTTTGGTCTGCTTGATTATTTAAAGCAACTGCTTGCTCATTATCAGCACCAGTTTCTTTAAATGCATTTTCTATAGTTAAATTTTCTGCCGTAAACCCTACAGCTTTACTTTTTACAGTAACACTTGCACTTCCTGAAGTACCATATGTTCCACCACCTGGTTTTGTAGTTCCATTTGCTACATCATAAGTAAGTATTGTATTTTCACTATCTTCACCTATTAAACTTATATACGGTGACTCTATTGTAAGTTTCTCTTTGTAAGTACCGTTTTTAATATAAATTACTACTCTTTCTGTATTTTTTTTGCTAATTGATTCAACTGCTGATGTTATAGTTTTATATGTTTTTATTCCATTAACCTTTTCACCATCAATACCTGTATAATTACAGTCTACTATTATGTCAGAGTTTGTATTAGCTAAATAAACTATATTATAAGGTTTTATAGTATTTTTACCATCTCCTGTAGTGTGGTAAATTTCTATTGTATTTCTTCCTAAGTCTAAAGTTAAATTTTGCTCAAATAATTCATTAGCTTTCTTTTCTAAGCCTTTAACTTTTAACTCTCCATTTTGAATTATACTTATATATCCATCTTTATTAGTTGAACCTTCTAATGATATTACTGAGTTAGATACTGTATCCTTTGGTTCTTTTGTCATATTAAATATTGCTGCATTTTTTTCATATTGTATATTAGAAGGATTGCTATTGTTTGGTGTAGCAATAGCAACTTGAGAATCGTTACCTACTCCATTTTCATTTTTTGCTATTACTTTATAATAATATGTATCAAAGTTTACAACATCATTATCAACATAAATAGTTTCTGGAGCATTTACTTCTGCTATAGTTGTATATTCTCCATTTTTAGATGTTGTTCTGTTTATAATATATGAAGTTGCATTATTCACTGCATTCCATGTTAAAGTTACTTTAGAATCTGAACCTTCAGCTTTTAAATTTTCTACTGTATCTACAGGTTTAACTTCTACTACTTCTTCTGAATTATAGTAAACTTTGTTTTCATTTTCTATTATAACATTATCAAAAGTAGCAACTGCTGGTGTTTCACTTCCACCATTACTTACAACAAATCCAACATACCAAGTATCGTTACCGCTTAATACCGTTTGTGAATTTGTTAAAGTCTTATCTGCTGGGAATGTTTTATCCTCAGATATATAATATCTAAATTGACTTCCTGTATCAGTCTTTGTTCTAACTATTTTTATATATTGATTTTTTGAGTCTTTAGTAAGACCTGATATTGATGCTGCTCCTGTTCCTTCATTCGCTTTATCTCTAAATGCATATCTATATTGATTTTTACTTGGTTCAACATATACACCAAAGTAATCAGCATCATTTGTATTATTATCCTCACGAACAAATACACCTGCTTGACCATAATTTGCTTGACTCATATCAAAATCTACAAGTCTAGCAACTATAGTTGCATTTCCTTCAACTTTATAATTAACAAATTGGTAATTATCAGTTGCTCCTGGATCCTTACCTATATATGTACCTGATCCATTAACAGTAAATTGTTTTTTATTTTTATCAAAGTTTGCAAAAACATTTTCACTATTATTTCCTATAGGTAAATTAGTAAATCCATTTGGTAAAGTACCTTGGTTATAATCAGGTAGCTCAGGTATTTCTGGAACTTCTGGAGTTTCCTCATCTATTTGACTATTCGAATTAAATAGTTCACCTGTCGAATCTTCTATAATAATATTATCAAAGTCAGCTACTGCTGAATTAGCACTTCCACCATTACTTACAACAAACCCTGCATACCAAGTATTACTATTGCTTGATACTGTTTTTGTTTTAGTAATAGTATTATCATCTGGGAATGTTACATCACTAGATATAGAATATGAGAATTTACTTCCCTTTTTTACTATCTTTATATATTGATTCTTTGAACTTGATGTAAGTCCTTCTATTGATGTTGCTCCTGATCTCACTGCTGAATTATCTCTATATGCACATCTATAAGCATCTTTAGTTGGATCTACATACACACCATAATAGTTTGCATTATCTGTATTGTTATCTTCACGAATAAATACTCCTGCTTGACCTTTAGCGGCCTGACTTATATCAAAGTCTAAAAGCCTAGCTATTATTGTAGCATCCCCTTCGACTTTGTAGTTTACAAATTGATAACTATCTGTTTTTCCAACATCTTTTCCTATGTATTGACCTGAACCCTTAATGCTCAGTACTTTACTTGTCTTGTCGAAAGTTGCACTTCCTGTACCATCACTATTACCTATAGCTACATTTGTAAAACCTACTGGTAATTCATTGCTAGTTAATGCATATACAACATTAAAACTTGGTACAGTATAACCTATTATCATTGCCATGATAAGTAGACAAGATATAAATTTCTTTTGTAAATGGTTCTTCATATTATCGATTTCCCTCCATTAATTATTTAATTTTAAATACAATTGATATTTTTTGATATTATAGAATATCTTATATCGTATAATATAATTACTGAAAAATAGTTTAACATATCAAGTATGTAGAATTTTGTCATTTTAAGTCGGTAAATAATATTTTTTTTTAACTTTTGTAATTCTGTATAAAGAATAAGACTTAACCATTTTCAAATTTGGCTAGTTGATTCTTTATTTACTTTAATTATTCTATAACTACAATACTTCTGTTTCTTATAGATTCTTTATTAATGGAACTTCGATTGAGCTTCTTTAGGATATTAATAGCACTATAGATTAAGTATTATATACAACGATCAAATTATTAATGCTCCAAATATAACTATTATGTAAGAGGTGATTATTTGTACTCTAAAACTTAATTGATAGTGTTTATTTATAGCTTCTAAAAAATGCCGGGATATGAACAAGTAGTGGCAAATACACGAGTTAATAGAGAGGGTACGATAGTTAAAATATAATAAATGGAATCCAAAAATGATGAAGAGCATCCATAACAGTTGGTAGGGATAATGATAGTAAACTTATTAGAAAACAATTTACCGGAAAAACTCAAAATGATTTAAAAAAGAAATATTACTAGGTATTGGATAAAATAACTCTAAGTGAATGGTATTATACTAGTTATATGATTATTGTACTAAGGGTTTAAAGCCTAAATCATTCCAAAAATACGAGGGAATATATAGGAATTATGTAAAAGATCGTGAACTTATAAAAGCAAAACTAAAAGATTTGAGAACCACACATATTCAAAAATATTATAATAAGCTTCAAAAGCAAAATAATAAACCAACATCAACTATAAAAGGTATCAATACTAGACTTAAACCATATTTAGGAGAAGCTAAAAAACAAGGATATATACAAAATAATTATTGTAAAATGGTTACATTGCCAAAAATGATACTAAAAAGGATATGAAAGTATTAAGCCAACAAAACCAACAAAAGTCTATAAGAGTTATACAAGTACATAAACTAGAAATATTATCTTTAATTGCTCTTAGATTTACGTTTAGGTGAGTTACTTAGTCTTAAATAGTTTGATATAGATATTAATACTGGAATGTTAACAATTAATAGAACTTTATCAAGAGTTAAAAAATAGGCTACTATTAAATATGAAATAATAGAACAAACAGCAAAACAGTTTAGGTGTTAATGGGTTATTATAATATTAATATAACTATAGATATATACACTCATGTAACGGAAGATATAAAACTTGAATCCGTTGAAAAACTTAATAATATATTTATAATATATAGCCATTATATAAGATAGTTCTTTTTTATACTTTATAGTATTTTAATAATAATGCTACTATATGCATGATTTTAGATTTTTAAGTATATATATTTTTTAAATAAGAAGATTCAGTAACCATAAATTTCATCTATAGAAATCTTCAAGAAACAAAAACAACAATAATTATTATTTAATTTACTTGGAGAGATTTACATGAAAAGATTTGATAAAGATGTTGATAGAGATGAAAAAATAATAGGGTTAAAGTTAGCTATGAAAAGTACAAATAATATTAGATTATATAAAATATATTCTGTTGTACTTAAGCATTTACAAGGGTTTAAAAACAAAGATATTCAGAAATGGAATGTTTAGAAAAATACACCGTAGATATTTATATAAAAGATTATATAGACAATAGATTAAAAGGACTTGAAATGAAATATAGCTCTGGTAAGAAAAGAAAACTTTCAAAGGAGCAATAGGTTGAATTAGTTAATATTATAACTACTCATACTCCGGAGGATGTAGGCTTTAAAAATAGATGTAATTGAACTATTGCACTTGTTCAAGAATATATACTGAAGAAATTTAATATTAATATGTGTCATAGTGCAGTATATGTTGCCATGAATAGATTAAACCTTGGTTACACTAGACCAACATATGTATTAGCTAAATCTGATAAAGAAAAACAAGAAAAATTTAAACAAGATTTTGAAGTGCTAAAAAAAATACTTTGAAGGAGAAGTTAATCATATTTTATTTGAAGATGAATCTATGATTAGGTATTATCAAGCTATTCAGAAAACATGGTTTATTAAAGGCAGACTGAAAAAAATACCTACATATGGTAAAAATCCTGATGTCAAAATGATTGGAACTTTAGATTATATAACAGGAATGGTTTATTGTGAAGAACATGAAAGATATGATGCTAATGTATTCCTAAAGTTTCTTGAGAATATATTATCCAACTACCCTACAGGTAAAATTGTTATGATTTTAGATAATGCTAGAATTCATCATGCTAAGTTAATACAACTATTTCTGATGAAAGTAAAAGGTAGATTAGAATTAATGTTTTTGCCACCCTATAGCCCAGAACTTAATTTAATTGAGGGATTATAGGGTTGGATAAAATCAAGTATTATAAATAATAAGTTCTTTTCTAGTGTAGCAATAGTAAAAACATCAATAAATAAATTTATTGATGAAATAAATAAAGCTCCTCATATTACCATAGATAGACTATGCATAAAAATGTAGGAACTTTATTAAAACATATATATTATAATTTAATATTATTTATATCATCGTGGTTTTATTTGATGTGTTCTAAAAATATTATACCTATTCTATCTAAATTTTTATACATATTAAAAACACTCACATCTAATGGATACGAGTGTTAGTGGATTTCAATGGTGGAGACGAGGGGTCATGAGCATCCATTATTTCTATATGGCACTGACTATATCTTCTACTATTACTAGAATAGTAGCCTGGCATATTATAGAAGCTTAGTATAGTTTATATCTTCT
Source organism: uncultured Clostridium sp. (assembly GCA_900543325.1). Taxonomy (GTDB): domain Bacteria; phylum Bacillota; class Clostridia; order Clostridiales; family Clostridiaceae; genus Clostridium. The sequence goes on from UQQU01000003.1 coordinate 6,776, forward strand.
ATCCTAGTATTCCATAGATTACTCCTTAGGAACCTATAAGTCGATACGAGGCTGTTGAATTTCTTCACATACCTCTCGGTATTGCCGTCAGCATTCTCTGTTACGGTTTCACCGATAAAGCCAAGTTATCACTTAAACATCACTGCTTAAGGCGACTTTCTTTCAAAATCGAACCCCTGTCCGAAAGCAGACCAGCCTGACTTTCTACGAGCGTAGTTTGTGACTAAAATTTCGGTCCTTAGTTCGCTCACAAACAAACTCCTAATTCCCTAGCTTCATAAATACCCCTCTAGCTCAAAGCTTTGCTAGACTTCGTTCCCTACTTTAATGACACCAGCTACCCGAAACGTAGGCATCCCGGACTGATGAGCAAGCTATATTAAGCTGCTAATGCAAAATTGTCTTCTGCGTTTATATTTAATGCATACTTTATTATCGAGGTGACATGCTTGCCTCGGCCCGCTTATCAAACCCATCTTACCCCCGTCGAAGCCAAAACGCCCCCATGTTAGGATAATAGGTCATAAACGCTTTACCTATTAAATTTTCAATCGATGATTAACATCGTGACTTTATTATAAAACATACAGTTTCAACTGTCAACTTAACTATTCCATTAAACTATTGGAAAAATAAAAAACTCTTGCATTTATTGTCGAAAGATGTTATTCTAAACAAGCAGTTGGTACGTTAAAGTGCTAATTACCTGTAGAGTCTAGTTTGTCCTTCGCCGGATGCTAGACTCTACTTTATTTTTAAAAATTTTTTAAAATTTATCCACATAAACTAAAAAATAATCCACATTCTAATTCATATTTTTCCCAAATACCTGTTTATAACTGTATAACTTACTTTTCTTTATGTAAAATAATTATAAATTCTGATCCCTTATCAATTTCACTAAACACTTTTATTTCTCCACCGTGAGCATTTACTATAGATTTAGATATTGTAAGTCCGACTCCTATGCCTTTTTCACTACCACCTCTTGATTTATCAATTCTATAAAATCGCTCAAATATATTTTTAAGTTCATCTTTAGGTATACCAATTCCACTATCCTTAATACTTATATTAATATTACTATCTTTAGTAAATGTCTTAATATATATATCACCATTTCCTTTATTATATTTAATAGCATTAGATAGTATATTTATAATTACTTGTGCAAATTTTTCCTTATCAATTAAAATCTCTAAATCTTCTAATTCATATTTAATTAATAAATTTTTTTCTAATGCTTTTCCTTCATAATTATAAACAATATTTTTTATATAGTTTTCTAAGTTTACTACTTCTTTATTTAAATTATTTTTCCCACTATCAAACTTAGCTAACTTACTTAAATCATCAACTAGATTTGTAATTCTCGTTACTTCTTCATTTATACTATTAAGTCTATCATTAGTTGGTTGCCAAATTCCTGCAATAATTGCATCTAAATGACCCTTTATACTTGTAAGGGGTGTTCTTATCTCATGAGCTATATCTCCTGTTAGTTGTTTTCTTAAGTTTTCTTGTTCATTTAATTCATTAGATAATTTATTTATAGAGTCTATAAGATCATCAACTTCACTTATATTACTTTTATAAGTTAGCTCCTTTTTATAGTTTCCCCTACCTATAGCTTTTGTCATCTTCGATACTTTTGAAATAGGATTGGTTATTGATCTAGATATTATTATTGAAATTACTATAATACTTCCTATAGAAATAGTACCTATTATTGCCATAATTCTATTAACAGCATTAAAAAGCTCCACATCATTTTCCATATAATAAGTAGATGCATAATGACCTATATAAGCATATCCAACTAAATTATCATTGTTGTCACTAACATCAACTTTATACTCTTCAAAATAATTGTTCCATTTCTTTTCTATACTTTGCATATTTTCACTTACTTCTCTTATAGTAGTATCTGATAATACCTTTTCATCTTCAAATACACTCCATATTTTATTATTGTCTTCATCATATATTTCAATAGAAATTCCTTTTCTTATTGCATCTACTCCTAAGTTTTCTATAAGCTCAATATCCCAAGTATTATTTACATATATACTTTTCAAATCAAACTCAATTAGATGATTTACTTCTGCTTTATTACTATCATCAACATACTTTTCAAAAGAACTCTTAAAGTTTGTATTTACAAAAAATCTTATAGATATAATTGTTACAATCATAATAAAAGTAAAAGATATTATAAGCTTACTATTTATTGATTTTAATTTACTTCTATAATCCAAATCTATACCCCACTCCATATACAGTATGTACATATTTCTTCTCCACTTATATCTGGAATCATTCTATCTAATATTACTAAATTATATTTTTTTGAATTTAATTTATCTATAGCACTATTTCCATCATAAGCAACATCTGTACAATAGCCTTCATTATCTAAAAAAGCCTTTATAAACTCACATATTTTCTTTTCATCATCAACTATTAATATGCTAACCATAATAACCTCCTAAAAAATCTCTTTTTCAATAGTATAACTCTCTTTTTTCTTATAATATTTAAAGAGTTGCCTGTAAATAACTCTTATTGGCAACTCTTAATTTAATATTATATTCCTAAAAGTAATTTTGCAAAACCAAAATACACTATTAATGCAAAAGCATCTACTATTGTTGTAATAAGTGGGCTTGCCATTATCGCAGGGTCTAACTTTAGCTTCTTTGATATTATAGGTAAAACTCCACCTACAATCTTCGCTAATACTACAGTGAAGAATAAACTTGCACATACTGTAAGAGAAATCATAAAATCTGCACTAGTAAAGAAATATAATCTTAAAAAATTTACTATCGCTAAAACAGTCGCAACTACAATACTCACTCTAAACTCTTTAAATATTACCTTTAAAAAGTCCTTTGTAGTAATTTCCCCAAGTGCCAATCCTCTTATAACTAATGTAGATGATTGAGATCCTGAGTTACCACCAGTATCCATTAACATAGGAATAAATGATGCTAGTATTACTACAGATTGAAGAACATCTTCAAATCCTTGTATTATTGATCCAATAACAGTAGCAGATACCATTAATACCAAAAGCCATACTATTCTTTTTTTAGCTAACGTCAAAACTGGAGTTTTTAAATATGGTTCTTCACTTGGCTCCATTGCAGCCATTTTTTGAAAATCCTCTGTGTTTTCTTGTTCAATAATATCTACAATATCATCTAGAAATAAATTTTCAATTATTTCTTTTATTTCATCATCTGTGATTAATTCAATTATCTTTTGTTGAGATTCCTTATCTAAATATGAAAAAACTTCTGCTGATGTATCTTTAGTTAATAATCTAAATACTACCACTAAAGATTTATCATCTAATTCTTCCATACTCTTTGCAATATCAACAGTGTTCATTCTTTGTAATACTTGACTTAATTCACTAATAGTATTATGCCTAATTACTCTTAATAACTCTTGTGCCATAATTTCCTCCTTTAGAGTTCATATACACACAAATATAATTATTGAGAGTAAACTCATTTGTTATATATATGAACTACTTATCCTATTAAATATTTTTATTTCATTATTTTCTAGGGGTATATCATCCATATAAATCACGCTCCTCAATCAGTCTACATTTTCATTATATAAGATAATTGTGGAGAAATTATGAGCTTGTTTATTTCATATAATTAAATATAAAAAAATGATAAGACCTATGCTCTCATAAGCCTTACCATCTTTAATATATACGTTAATATATATTATTCATTATTGTTGAAAATGTTCAAGAATCCCCAAATAAACTTCTCTGGTGGTAAAAGTCTAAACATTTCAGAATTCCCTTATTTCAATTATACATGTTAATTCAGTTGTATCAACAATTAATTTTATTTATATCAATATTAATTGCTTTAAAAACAAAATATTTATAAATCATTTCTATTTTTAACTTATGATATTAATACTTTAATTATCACAAACTAATTCAAAAATTTTAGTAATTCCACTTTTCTATTATGGCAGTTCCATTTCCTTTTAATTTTAATGAGGCATCTACAAAATCATTGTAAATTCTAGTACTAAATACTTCTTCACCATTATTTAAGAATATTTCTAAAGAAGAATTATCTGAGAATATCTTAATTGAATCAACAACTTCAATTTCTACAGCTCTCATATCTCTTCCACAACCTGATTTTCCAAGTTCTAATTTAAATACTTTATTCTTAAATGAAAGCTTACAATCTTCTCTTAATGCAACTTCAAATTCATTAGAATCTTTAAAATTAATATTTAATTCAAAAGTATTACTTTCAAATATATCTAAAGTAGTACCTTCATTTAAAGAAACTTCTTTTTTAATTGAATTACCTTCTCTTAAATTTTCTAATTCAACAACAGGTACTTGATATACCTTATTATTATTTAAAACTAATTCTCTAGGAATTGTTAATTGATGTTGCCAAAAGTTATCTATAGTCGGATTTTTATGGTCTATTGCATCAGGTACTCCCATCCAGCCTATAACTATTCTTCTTCCCTTAGAATCTTCAAAAGTTTGTGGCGCATAGAAGTCAAATCCTCTATCTATTTCAACAAACTCTCCAAGCTTAAGTTCTTTTTTATCATTAACAAATTCCCCTACTGCATATCCACATTGATATACGTTATTATATTTATATCCTTCAGCTTCCATACCTTGTGGTGAAAACATTAATACATCCTTGTTACCTAATTTAAATGTATCTGGACACTCCCACATATAACCCATATAATCTAATTTACCTGCTGGTACTGAAAGGAATTCCCAATTATAAAGATCATTTGACTTATATAGTAAAATACATCCCTTATCATCAATTGTTCTAGAACCTAGAACCATGTAATAAACTCCATCTTCCTCCCAAACCTTAGGATCTCTAACATGTAAAGACATATCTGCAGGAAAGTCTGTATTTCTTAAAAGCACTTTCTTTTCTGAGAAATTTATGCCATCTTTACTAGTTACTAAGATAACATTTTGTTCTCTTCCAGTTAATATATAATCATGCTCTCCTTGATGCTTTACATTTCCTGTATAGAAGAAATATATAGTATCATCCTTAACAAAAGCTGATCCTGAATATACTCCATCCTTATCTTCAGCTATATCAGGATAAAGAGCTACACCTTTATCTTCCCAGTTAGCTAAATCTTTAGATACAGCATGCCCCCAGAACTTTAATCCTCCCATTGGTGTTAATGGTGAGTATTGATAGTAGCAATGATACTCTCCATTAAACTCACATAATCCATTAGGGTCATTTATCCATCCTATTGGAGCCATTATATGATATTTATTTCTCCACTTATCACTATTAACAGCATCTAAATTTTTGTTCATACATTCATTTATTTGCTTATCAAAATCAACTCTTAACATACTTATCTCCCTTGTACTAAAGTTAAAACTTCCTCTTTAGTTGGTAAAGCTCCTATAGCTCCTCTTTTGCATACTGTTAAAGCAGCTGTTGCATTTGAGAAAGTTAATATTTCTTTTACCTTTTCTTCTGGTAAATTAACTAGGCTTTCTAAAGTATTCTCACCTTCAGCAACTTGGTATAAGAATGATCCTATAAATGAATCTCCAGCTCCTGTTGTGTCTTGAGCTTGAACTTTAAATGATGGAGAGAATACTTTTCTTTCCTTAGTTATAAATTCTGCGCCATTAGTTCCTTTAGTATAAATTATAACCTCAACATCTCCTTGTAATAGGAAGTTTAATGCTTCATTTTCATCAGCAATTCCAGTTATAAATTCTAATTCCTCATCACTAATTTTCACTATGTTTGCAAATGGTAAGAATTCTAAAATTGCTTCTCTGCAAGCTTCTGCTGTTTCCCATAATGGTAATCTAACATTTGGGTCAAAGCTTATTAAGCAATTATTATTTTTAGCAAATTCTATAGCTTTTCTATGAGCATCTTTTATTGGCGCATCTATTAAGCTCACTGAACAGAAGTGTAATATCCCACCTTCTTCAAAAACTTCTTCTTCTATCTCTGATGCATTTAATAGCATATCTGCACTTGGATTTCTGTAGAATGAAAAATCTCTTTCTCCATCTTCTTTTAATGATACAAATGCTAATGCAGTATTTGCTTCTCTAGTTCTTAAAACCTTTGAAACATCAACACCTAAAGGCTTAACTTCTTCTAAAATATGATCTCCAAACCCATCTACACCAAGTTTAGTAAGCATTTGTGACTTACCACCTAGCTTTGAAACAGCAGCTGCAACATTAAGTGGTGCTCCACCTGCTACTCTTAGGAAGTTATTTACTTCCTTTAATGCCATACCTTTTTCATGTGGAATAAAGTCTATTAAAGCTTCTCCGATTGAAATTACCTTTTTCATCTATTTTCCTCCTAACAATATACTACGGGAACGTTCCCTTATTTATAAAAAAATATATTACAAATGATTTGTTCCATTAATCTCATAAATCAAAAACATTTATACTTATGAAAATATTATAACATTTATATCACCTTAGTCTATATTTTTTTACTAGAAATATACTCCTCCTTAACAAAAAAGATATATACTACTTTAATATAAATCCCTTTATAGTAATATATTTAAAATACAAACTCTAACTATAAAGGGATTTATCAATCATTGATACCTATTTTTTTATTTATCTATTATCAAACATATACATAGCTTGAGCTAAATAATTATCTTCTTCACTTTCATATACTAAATATAAAGTGTGGAAATTATTTGCAAAATTTGTTGTATCAAAAGATATTACTCCATTTTCATCTATGCACTCTTCTATATTAAGATAAATATCTTCTAATGTAATATTATTTCTAACTATTATAGATGATACATTTATTGCCTCACCTTGTCTATTAATTGCATTATATTTTACAGTTATTTTATTATCTTGCTTATAAAGGTTTCCTAAAGCTATATTTTGATACATAGCTTGTAAATTAGATAATTTTCTTAGATTCTTAAGTTTAGATAAATCACTTATTTCATTATAATCTAAATTTAATGTTTCTAAATTTTTAGCATATTGTAATCCTTCTAAATCTTCAATTCCATATCCCATATCATTTAATTCAGTAAGATTGTACATATCTCCTATAGTTATATCATCTGATGATATATTTAATTCTGCCTTAATAGCTTTCTTTAGATATTTATCTGGAATGTTTACTACTTCAGCTAAATCAACACCTTCATTATTTGCAAAATGTAATTTAGCATCTGCCCATGTTGCATGGTCTGAATGATTATTATCTCCACCATCAGTTACAACAAGTTTTAATTCTTTAGCTCCATTAATATCTACTTCAACATATTTTTGTACATCTTTTGATGTCATTAAACCACTATCAAATTTCTTTTTACCATCAACCCAAACTTCAAAAGTTATAGATCCAACACTTCCATACATTTGTCTATCTACACCAACATATGAGCTAAAGTATACATAATCTTTATCACTTAAATCATAAATTATCGTTGATGTTGAATGAGCACCTATACCTCTTTCATAAGATACTTCTTGTCCATCTTCACCTGTTAACCTTAAAGTTTTACCACTTGTTGATATATCTTTCTTTGGAGCAGCATAATTATTTTTAGTTGAAGTCCAATCATATTCTGTTAAGTAAGTATAATCATCCATATCAACTACAGCAACAGTTCTTGTTTTTGTAACTGTATTTCCATCAGAATCTGTTACATTATACGTTAACTCATATTTTCCAGCTTTATTGAAATTAATTTCTCCAGATATTTCAATACTAGATGTTAAATCTCCATCTTCAGCATCACTTGCAGAGCACCCTTCTTTTAAGTCTATAGGTTGTCCTACTTTTGTAGACACTGATTTTGGAATATTAAGTGTTGGTATTGCATTTAATATTAAGAATTTAGCATCTGCAAAGCTTGCATGGTCTGATGTATTTCCATTTCCAGCATTATCTGCAACAAGTTTTAATTCTGATACCCCTTCTAATGGAATTCTTACTAATTTAGCTTCATCGTCCCATTTCATTACTCCACTATTATAAACTTCTTCACCATCAGCATAAATCTTAAATATTACACTTGAATTATTTTGTTTTGCAATATTTCTATCTACACCAACATAAGTTTCAAAATATTTATAGTTTCTTCCCTCTAAGTTATAAACTATTTCTGAATTTGCATGAGTTCCAATACCTTTATCAAATACCTTTTCCTCACCATTTATACTTAACTTAATTTTAGATCCAACAGATGCTAAATCTTTTCTTACTTGTCCATAATCAGTTCTTGCAGAATCCCAATCAATATTAGATAAATACTCTGAATCACTATAAACTACAATAGTTTTTTCTGCTGTAGCAATATTTCCATCATTATCAGTTACTGTATATGAAACTTTATATTCACCAGTTTTGTTAGTTGTAAAATCATTTGAATTAACTACTATTTTATTAGTTATATCTCCATCTTCTTGGTCACTTGCATTTACATTGGATATCAAATCATATTCACTTCTTAACTTAATATATTCTGTTTCACCTACAGTTAAACATGGGAACTTAGCTCTTATAATTTCTTCAGCTCTATTTAAATCCTCTTGGAAAAGTTCACTTGCTGGATGAGTACTAACCTCTTCTCTTAAAGCATCTAACTTTTCTAAAGTATTATACTTCTCAGTTACCTGACTCTTACTATTATCAGTAAATAGCTCTTTTGCAATCTTATCAGCTAATTCATCTGTTTTATAGAATGACATTTCGGCTATACTTGCCCAATTTTGATTTGCTTCAATGAATTTAAACTTAACTCTTCTTGCTTCTGTTTTAGTTATATCAATTTCAATAACATCATTAACACTTCCATTATATGAACCAGTACCTGCTAATCTAAAATCATCTCCTTCTACTTCAGTAGAAACATAAATTGCAAATTTAGTTGCAAATCCCTTTCCACCATTTCTAGCAGCATAGGCAATTTTATCTATTTCATTAACTTCACCTAAATCAAATATAACTTCATTTTGGAATGAAATACCATTTGGATTTCCAGTTTCCCAGTGTGTATTTCTGTTGTTATCTATTGCATATCCAATAACACTACTTCCATAGTTTCTACCATTATTAGAAATTGAAACTACTGGTATTTTAAATTCTTCATTATATGCTTCTAAATTATTAAATGAACCATACTTTGATTTAGTAGTAGCTAACTCTTCATATACTGTTATATATGAAGTATTTTCAACTACATTATTATCACTATCAGTAATTCTATAAACAATCTCAAATCTACCAAGCTTTTCTGTCTCATAATTATTTGAAACTATTTCGATATTTGAAGTTAAATCTCCATCTTCAACATCCATGGCAGTTATACCTTCATTAAAGTCTACTTCTTCACCTAATTTATAAGTCTTATCTATAACAGTTAAAGAAGGTTTAGCATTATTAGTAGTTAACTGCGGATTAGCTATTACTGCATGGTCAGAAGTATTATCATTTCCTCCATCATTAACTTCTATAACAAGTTCTTTAACTCCCTTAACAGGAACCTTTATAGCTACCATATTATCTGCATGTTTCATTACATCTGTAGTAGCTACAACCTCACCATCAGCAATAACTTTAAATACTATACTTGAATTACTTTGAGATTCTATACTCATATCAACTCCAACTAACGCTTCAAAGTTATCGTAATCTACATTTGATAAATCATAAGTTATTTTACCATTTGCATGTATTCCAAAACCTTTATCAAAAATCTTAATTTCTCCATTTACTCTTCCTTTTATACTACTATTTCTTCTTGGAGTTCCATATTGAGTTGTAACATTTGTCCAAGCTGTATCTGATAAATAATCATAATCACTTACCACTTCTACATTTACTGTTTTTGTAACAACTACTCCATTATCAGCAATAGTATATTCTAATGGATAAGTTCCTTTTTCATTTATATTTACTTCTCCATTTATCACTACATTAGAAGTTATATCTTCACCATCATAATTTAATGCTTTAACTAAATCCATTGGATTAAATTCTTCTCTTAATTTTATACTTATTGATTCTTGTTGCAGACTTAAAGTGGGAGTTAGAGAATTTACCACTACTGAATCTCCAATATTTAATTTCTTATCATAAGGTATAACAGTATAGTTTACAGATTCTCCCACACTTGTTTCTGTATCAATAAAACTATTGGTTGAAGTAAATCCAATTAATTTATTATCTCTAAATATTTCATAACCTAACACATCATTTTTATAATCATTATTAACACTAAATGTTAACTTCACTTTTTCATTTTCTTTAAGAACATTAACACTAAATCCTGGATTACCATTAAATCCTTCACCTTCATACTCTATATAGTCATAATTAGCATACCAAATCTTTTTATCTGGTTTTGGATATTGATTTAATAATTCTTTTGTCTCATCAGAAATCCAGAATCCATGTCTTTCAAAATGCTCAGTTAAATTTAACCCTAAAACTATACTAGAATTTTTAGCTAATTTATCTAACTTATCATTTGCTCTATTTTCTGAATCTAAAACAATATCATTTTCTCTATATACTCTATTTAATTTACCCCAATATCCTGGATATATCATTTCTAATTGCCAGAAAACTGCTAATCTCTCAAAATAGCCATCATTATAATGTTCATTATTATCTGTTGCTATAACATTTTTATATACAATACTTTCAAAAGGTATTCTTTCACTTGGATTATTATAATAATAAGAAGTATATTGAGGTATCATATTATTTGTGACTTCAGCTAAAGTTCTTGGTGATATATCAAGTTTATGCCCAATTTCATGGTCAACCCCCCATCCACCTACGCTAGTTAACATAGATACCATTACATCACCTTGTACACCTATATGATTATCATAAGCATACATATATCCATATGGTTGAGCTAATCTTATATTTTCTCTGGTATTCTTAATATCATTTTTTTCACTACTTCCATCTATTCCTAAATAGTTAAAAATAAGATTCATATGACTATTATACATATTTATAGTATTCATTGGACCAAACTCTTGATTAATATAAGCTTCATATGCTCCTGTTGCAGTTCCTGTAAATACAAGATGATCTGAAACAATCTCTACAACATCAATCATCTTTCTATCCATTACATTTGGATTAGCTACTTTATCTTCATCAATTCTAGCCTTATAGTCTTTTAAAAGATCTAAAAACTCCTGTTCATCAGTGTTTTCATCCATCATAGGGAATTTTTCACACCCTGATTCAAATCTTATAACTGGTGCTTTACCTTGTTCTTCCTCTGTATAAGGATTTACTATATACACAGGTCCCCCAGGAGTTACAGAATGATGATACCATCCATCATTTTGAGTAACTGCCGGCACAGTTATTTCATTCTTACCTACATGTAAACTTACTGTTCTTCCCCAACTTGCAAAACTTCCTTCTTGTTGAGAGAACATTAATTGTGGTAATGGCTGCCCTGGTTCTGCATCAACATATACTGTTATTGTTTCTCCAGGCCTTGCAACTACTCCAGTTGGTTGATTGTTATTACCATACCCAAACTTTAAATTATTTTTTGTATGTGCATTTCTATCTCCATGCTGTTCAACCACTACAGTTTTCACAGATTGTAGGTTTCCATTTATAATTTCTTTAGCCTGATGTATTTCTTTTAAGTAAATAGGTGCTAACGGATGTTCATTAACCTCATTTTCAAGTTCTCTTAATTTTTCAATAGTATTAAACTCTTCTGAAACAGTATCCATTAATCCATTAGTAAATAGATTTTTCATTTTATTAGATACTGAATCCTCTTTATATAATCTTATATCTGAAATTGACGCCCAATTTTCCCTTGCATTATCAAATACAAATTTTACTCTTTTAGCTTTAGTAGCTTCAAACTGTATTTCTAAAATATCGTTAGTTACTGTATAGCTTCCTTCAGTTACCTTTTGAAAGTTATCTCCTGAAGCAACTGGTGACACATATATACTAAACTGTTCTGCAAAGCCTTTTCCTCCAACTCTAGATTTATATGTTAAACGATTTATTACTTCTGCTTGTTCTAAAGTTAATATAACTTCATTCTTAAATGAATCACTATTTGGATTTCCAGTTTCCCAATGAGTATTTGCATCCTCATCTATTGCATACTTAATTGCAGAATTAGAATATTGTCCACCATTGTTACTTATACTTAAATTTTTAACTCTATATACATCATCATATTCATTTATATATTCTGTATAAAATGGCTCAAATTTAGATACATTAGCAGTACCACCTTGAACTTTCCCAAACTCTACCAGCTCTTTAGCTGTATTTAATTTTTCAATATACTCATCTTCAAACGGATGTCCTTTAGCCTCTTCTATTAAATTATTAATAGCTTCAATTGTACCAAAGACTGGACTAACTTCATTCATATTTTCATCTACAAATAATCTATCAATTTTTTGATCTAATTCATCTGGCATATATAACCCAAACTCATTGGCTAAAGCCCAATTTTCATATCCCTTTTTATATACAAATTTTATTCTTCTTACTTCAGTTTCTTTAAACTTTATTTGTAAAGTATTTTTAGTTGTAATGCTTGCAGTTCCTTCAGATATTTTCTCAAAAGTATCTCCTTCAGATGTTCTAGATCCATATATCTCAAATTCTTGTGCAAATCCTCTAGAAACTAAACTTGTATACATTATTCTATCTATTGTAGTTAACTCATCTAAAGTTATTATTACTTCATTTGTGTGATCAGCTGTATTTTGTTTTCCTGAATGCCAATTTGTATTTACATCTCCATCCATAGCTCTTTCTATAACATTAGAAGCATAGTTTCCACCATTAGTTGTTATACTTGTAACTTTTTCTAATGATACCTTGAATAATTCATTATATTTATCCAATCTCTCATCATTAAAATCTTTAAAATTAGATACTTTAGCTTCTGTAAACTCTAAAGGTTTTCCTTCTAAGATTATTTTAGCATTATTAATCTCTTCCTCTATTTCACTATATAAAGGATGATTACTTGTTTCTAACTCAAAGGCTTCTAATTTTTCTAACGTATTAAAATCATCACTTAATTCATTTTTAGATTCATTTGTGAATATATTATTCATTTTATCCATTATATTATCTTCTTTATAGAACATAAATTCAGACGCACTTGCCCAACCTTGGTTCGCTTTTTTAAACACAAACTTTACTCTCTTAAACTCAGTTGCATCAAATTTTATTTCTATAACATCTGATCTTGACCCCTTATATTCACCAGTAGTTACTAATTCAAAGTTATCACTATCATCCTTAGATACATATATTTCAAATTCTTCTGCGAATCCTTTTCCCCCTGCATCAGGTCTTGCTGCATAAACTATTCTATTTAATGTAGTTACTTCTTTTAAATTAACTATAACCTCATTAGTAAAATTGGAACTATTAGGCGATCCTGTTTCCCAATGAGTTTCGAAGTTTTCATCTATAGCTTTATCTATAGTACTACTTCCATATTTCCCACCATTATTAGTTATAGAATCAATATTAGAATTATCCATTTTAAAAACTTCGTTATAACTTTCTAACAATTTACTACCATATAAGCTAAACTTACTTACAGTAGCCTCTTTACTTTGATTTTCTTCTACTACTTCATCAGCTTGTATAACATTATTTTGTGTTAATGCCTCTGCAAATACATTAGCGGGTGTCGCTACTAAGTTTGTTATTGTTGCAGCTAAAATTAGTGTTGATAATTTTCTTTTTAACATTTATTTTCCCCCTGAAATATTCTTTCCCAAGAGATGTACATTAAAAAAAAGCTACTCCCTAAAGAGTAGCTAAAAAACATAAATAATAGCATCTATATTTAATTTTCCTCACGGTTGGACCATAATTAAATTAATATATAAAATACTAATTTTATTAATAAAAATAAAAATCATAATGTACCCTTTTGGAACTGGCTAATACAGAATTACTTCCTTAGTCCCTATAGCTTTTCATCTTTAAATTTCTTTAAGTTTGACTATTTAATTTTTTAATAATATTAAATAATTGTTCCTTAATATTATTTTTATAAGATAATTAAAACAAATTACAGGGTAAATTATATATTATTTTAAACTATTATAGTAAAAAATGTTTTATTTTTCATGTTTTAAATCATAACTTTCTGATGAAAAAAAATTTTTCCCACTAAATTATACTTTTATTCCTTTCATAACATAGCTTTATGTTAATTTTCTTTATTAATATCCTGTTTAGACATATGTTTTTTATGTTTACACTTACTATGCCCTCCCATATGTTCACTGTGCTTATGATTTATCTTCCAAGATTTGATTAATTTTGATAATATAAGTTCTAATTGTTTTTGTTCATCCTCACTTATTGTACTAAATAATTCTTTTGCATTGTTTTTATGTTCTTTCTCTTTCAATAAAACAGCTTCTTTTCCTTTTTCAGTTATTGAAATCCTTACCTTTCTCTTATCATTTTCATCTTTTTCTCTTGTTATTAATTCTTTTTCTTCTATTTTGCTTAAAATCTCACTTAAAGATCCAGAACGAATATCAATAATATTTTGTAATTCACTTTGGGTCATTGTTCCTTCTTCTAAAAGTACTTTTAATATACGTCCTCTTCCATGATGACCACAATGCTTACTATTTAATATCATTCCACATTTCCCCAACATTATCATAAGACGATCTTCTTGAGGCAAATTCTTAAACTCTTCACGCTTTTTTGCTTGTTCCCTTAATTCAACTATTTTTTCTTCTGTAATTTCACCTTCATTTAATAATCTTACAAATTTTTTTCCTCTACAGCATTGAGTTTCATTTATACTACATCCCTTTCCACATAGTGGACATTGTTCATATTTAATTTCATTATTCATATCTATTTACTCCCTTTTTATTTTAGTTAGGCACCTTGTTACTACATTGTACACCATCTTCCGTTTTTTATAAAGGTACCTAACTAATTAATTGTAAAAAAAGAAGAAAATGCTTTTACACACTTCCTTCTTTTACATATATACTAAATTTATGATTAAGCCTCTTCTTTTATTCCCATTATCCAAGTAGCTATAAATGCTACAGCTCCTGCAATAGCTAATCCAATACAGTAATTAATCATTGTATCTGATGTTGTAATTGCTATAGCTGGTAAAGCTGTTACACCAACTGCTGTCATTTTAACATGTGTAAGTACTACATAAGCACCAGCTGCAGCACCACCAATAGCCGCTCCAATAAATGGCTTTCTATATCTTAAGTTAACTCCAAATATTGCAGCTTCAGTTATACCCATTGTACAACTTATTGCTGCTGGTAAAGATATAGCTTTCATCTTCTTATTTTTAGTCTTGAAGTATACGGCTAAAGCTGCTCCACCTTGTGCAAAGTTAGCCACTGCCCAAATTGGAAGTAAAGTATTAAATCCAGTTGAAGCAATAAGTCCTAATTCAATTGCATGGAAGCTGTGATGTATACCTGAAATAACTATAGCTGAATATAATCCGCCAAAGATTATACCTGCAAATATACCAAAATGATTTAATGCATATTGTAAGAATACACTTATTCCATCTCCAATCCAGTTAGCAAATGGTCCAACAACTACTAAAGCTAAGAATCCTGTTGCTAATACTGTTAATAATGGAGTTAATAATATATCTAACATGTTAGGAACAATCTTTCTAACATTTCTTTCTATTATAGACATTAAGAATATAACAAATAATATTGGTAATACTGTTCCTTGGTATCCTTTTAAAGGCATATCTATAATTCCAAATACAGACATTGTTTGAGCTACGGCACCTGATTGTTGTTCCCAAGCATTCATTAAACCTGGATGAATCATTATACCACCAACAGTTGCTGCTAAGTAAGGATTACATTTAAATACTTTTGCTGCACTAATAGCAACTAATATTGGTAAGAAGTTAAATGCTGCACTACTAAATAAATCTAATAGTGTCCACCACCATGTTCCTGAAGCATCTAGCCCAAATTTAGACAGTAATCCCATCATACCCATTAATAATCCTGAAGCAACGATTGCTGGAATTATCGGTACAAATATATCTGATAATAATTTAGCTAATTTTTGAATTGGATTTAACTTTTCTGCACCAGAATCCTTAACATCTTGAGTGCTCATTTCAGTTATTCCACAAATTTTAATTAATTCTGCATATACTTTATTAACAGTTCCTTGTCCAATAATAACTTGGAATTGTCCGCCATTAACAAATGCACCTTTAACTATATCTAATTTTTCTAACTCTTCTTTGTTAGCTAAGCTTTGATCTTTTAATACCATTCTTAATCTTGTCGCACAGTGAGCTGCACTTGCAACGTTTTCTTCGCCACCGATATATTTTAATATATCTTGAGCAGCATCATAATACTTGTTAGACCCCATTTTTAAATCCTCCTAAATATTTTTATAATCTTATAATTGCCCTGTATTAAAGGTCTTATTTATACCATGGTAATGTTCCCATATATATCATTAAAAAAATATGGTAATGTTCCCACCATTGTCATAAATAAACGTTTTACGTTTTCATTTAACGTTGTTTTGCTTTATCTAAATTTGTTGTTAAATTAAATTTCAATATTATTATATAATTTTATTTTATATAAGTATATAGTTTATTTAAAATTTTATACAGGAAATTTTTAGACTTATTATAAAATTTTAAATAGTTTTACATGGGATTATCTCCATATAAAAACTATTTAAAACCTTTTCATGAATTCATTATACACTATTTCTTTCAACAAGTAAACAATTTAATTTTACTTTTTTCACCACTAGTTCATTCTTTTCTATTTTGTTATCAAGTTCATCTAAAATTATCTCTGCTGATTTTCTTCCAGCAGTTTTATAGTGATAATGTACAGTTGTAAGTCTTGGTGTTATAACTCTAGAAATCTTAGAATCTCCCATTCCTACTACTGCTATATCTTCTGGAATCCTATATTGATTATCTATTAGATACTCTATTGCCCCTAAAGCTAAATTATCAGTTACAGCAACAATTGCAGTTGGAATATCATTACCCTCCATCATCTCTTTAGCAAGTATATATCCACTCTTCTCATCAAAATCACCAATCTTGATATTTGCATAATTTATATCAATATTATTATTTTTTAATGTCTCTATATAAGCTTGTTTTCTGTAAAGCCCAACAGCTTTATCTTCTTCATAAACTCCAATATATCCAATTTTTTCGTGGCCTTTTTTAATTAAATAATTAGTTATATCTTTTGTTGCTTGAAATTCATCAAAATATACAGATGGAGAATTTTCAATATCTTGTGCAACAACAACTATTGGAACCTCTAAATTTTTTATGACTTCTATATGTTTATCCGTAACCTTAGTTGCCATAAATATTATTCCATCAACTTGATTTGATTTAAATATGTTAAGGTATTCTAATTCCTTTTCTATAGATAAATTTGTATTTGCTATCAAAATATCATATCCATTAGGAGATAAAACTTCTGTAATCCCTTCAACTACTCTTGCTGGAGTCTCACTACTTATTTTAGGAACTATTACCCCTATTAAATTTGTCTTTTTAGTTCTCATGCCTTTTGCTTGCCTTTGAGGTGTAAATCCTGTTTCATCAAGTACTTTTTTTATTTTATCTCTAGCTTCAACACTAACATATCCATTATTTAAGTATCTAGAAACAGTAGATTTTGACACGCCTGCTAGCTTTGCTATGTCAATTATGTTTAATGCCATTAGCTCCTTCTCCCTCCATTATTTCTTGAAATAAATTACCTATTTTATTTTATCATTTTTTAAATATTTTCACACTTAATTATTAAGATTTTTCATGTATTATTAAAAAATATCTTCTTCTAAAGATTGTATATATCTTTAACTAATTTTTAATTTAAAGTTTCAGTTGCCTAGTAATATTCACCATTATATTTTTATATATTAAAATAACTATTATTGTGATTTTGGTAAATAATTCTTTAAAAATAGATAATACTATATATAGTACTTTTTCTATAATATAACTTGTTTTGAATTTATTATTTATAATTATAGCTCAATTTAACTATTTTACAATTTTACCTACGGAATTTCACTTAAAGGAGTGACGCTATGTTTCCAAACGATAAAAATAATAAATCTGAAATAAGCATTAAGAACATTATGTTTAAGATGCTTTATTACATCTTAATAATCTGCTTATTTGCTTACTTTTTCTATTGTATAGGTAAAGTACCTCCAATAAATTATGTTTCTAAAAACACTCTATTAAATAATATCAACATAAGTACTAGTGTTGGTAACTTTAATAGTAATGATATACCTGAGGACTCTATAGATCCATATGAAGATGAATTAAATACATTTATAACTTCGGCTTTTAATACAAGAAATGATGGTTTTTTAAGTGGAGAAGTTTCTAAACTTTATGATTACTATGGTACTTCTTCAGCAAATGGTCAATATTCATTAAATTATGAATTTAAAAGAATTTCTTATTTGCGTGATTGGGCATTAGAAAGAGCTATAATTTTTACTTCTATTAATTCATTAGTGATTATAAATAATATTATTAGAAATGATGACAAAATAATTGTTGATTTAGATGAACATTATACTTTTAATTATATTCACAATAAACAATTTGCTGTAAATAAATTTACTTTAACAATACCTCATATTTTAACACTTTATACTACTAACGATAGCTCTAAAAACTATTTTTATATAGATAAGGATTATTATTCTGATATATTTAATGATGATTTAGATGATTATACTTTTACATTATCAGAAACATTTTTACCTTACACCAAAAGAATAAATCCTAATTACGAGATATCTGGTACTTATAAAGAAGATGATATTATTAGATTTGATAAATCATTTTTTACAGATCATAAAGCTATAATATCTGGCTTTGATTCAAATGGCTACCCTTTAATAGATAGTAATTTATTTAATATTTCAAATATGCCATTTGATTTAGGTTGGAAAGAAAAAAATATAAAACTTTCTTATTAAACAAAAATGACAAATTATTAATGGCAAATTAACTTTAAGTTTTAGTTTGCCATTTTAAATTTGTCACTTTCTATTAATAACGGTTTCTTTCTTTCATTTGACGTTCAATATCTCTCTTATGAGCCTTTTCTAACATTGAATCTCTCTTATCATAATTCTTTTTACCTTTACAGATTCCAAGGGCAACTTTAACTCTTCCATTTTTTAAATATAAAGATAATGGAACTAAAGTATACCCATCTCTAGATACTAATCCTGCAAGTCTACCTATTTGCTCTTTATGAAGTAAAAGCTTTCTTTCTCTCAATGGATCAACATTAAATATATTTCCTTGTTCATATGGACTAATGTGCATATTTAAAATAAATATCTCTCCATTTTTTATATCGGCGTAACAATCTTTTAAATTGCATTTACCACCTCTAATAGATTTAACTTCTGTTCCTACTAAAGCAATTCCCGCCTCCATTGTTTCTTCAACAAAATAATCATGACGAGCTTTTCTATTTTCAGCTAAAGAATTACTATTCTTAACTCTTGCCATATCCTCACCCACTTTTTTATTACGTGTTTTTCTTAATTATATCAAGAACCCCTTAAAATCACAATATATCTAAATTGTTCGTTAAAGCTTGAATACCGTGATGACGAAAATTAATGATATTATCTCTAGGAATGGTGTAATTTGCGTTAAGAATTTATATTATTTTTTCCGGAAAAAGAGCTAAAGCTTCGAAAGTCACTTTGTTCCCTCAGCTTCTTAACGTCCTTTTTCCTCCAAAAATAATTAAATTCTAAAACTTAATTACAATATTCCTTCCGATAATATCATTAATTTTTCTCTATCACTGGCTTTAAAGCTTAAATATACAATTTTCTGCGCATCCCCTTAAAAGTTAACGACTTGTGCTATATTTTATATAAAAAATAATTAACTAAAAATACTTTACCTTTCATAAAGTAAAATACATTTAAATAAAAAGGTAACTATCCTATCAAAACAATTTGTAGCACAAAACATTAACTATAAAGGGGTGCGTTATAAGCAGATACATGGAGAAAGAAAAAATGAAATATTAATTTGGAGGGAACATTGAAATTGAGCCGTAGAATTTAATCTTTGTGGAATTGAACTTGCGTAAAGAAGTTGTATTGAAGCGTTAGCGGCTTTTACAACTTTAGCAAGTTCAATGGAACAAAGATATAAATTCTAAGCGAAAATTTCACCGTTCCCGGAAAATAAATATTTCATTTTTTCGCTTCCGTGTGGTGCGCAATATTTTTCAATAGTCTCTATTATATCATCCTTACCTTCCCACCGAAGTATAGATTAAAATCTAGGCAGGTCTCCTGGCTTAAACTTCATCCGCATCTCATCCTTCCCAGCTTTATAAAAACCAGTGGATTAATTTGAGATTTGTCTGTTATTACAGTAGCGGGGGCTGCAGCGGCATTTAACCGCTTTCCCTTTTAACTTTAAAACTACGTTTTAAAAACCTAAATCTTCAACTATTCTATTTTTATATCTATTTTATTAAATACTAAATTAGAATATTAATCAAGAATTTTTTATTTTTATATGATTTTTCCACCAAAATACTATGTAAAATAAAAAAGTTTATATTTAATTATATTACCATTTGAATTCTTTCCACTCTTTTGCATATTCATCGAAAAGCTCATTTATTCCCTTTCCTATTGTTATGTATTGATCATCAGTTAAATTTGCTAAAGATACTCTAATTGACCAAGTTGGTCCCTTAAATCCATCTCCATTTAATAAAACTATTCCATATTTTTCTGCTAATTCAAATAAAAATTCAATTGCACTACGCTCTCTTTTTAAATATTCAACAAACTCTTCTCCATATTTAAATTTAGCCCAAACTAATAAGTCATATTTATTATAATAATTTGTACTATATATATCATGTTTCATTGGTAATCCAATTAAATTTTCATCTAATAACTCTTTACGTCTTTTACAAATGTTTTTAGTTTGTTCTTTATATCTATTTTCTTTATCTAACAATGCAAATATTGAAAATATAGCCATTTGCACCTGTTGTGGAGTAGATAAACCAGCTGTATGATTTAATGCTACTTGCCTACTATCAGCAACTAATCTATCAATAAAAGGAATTTTCTCTGGATCTGTACTCATAGTTGAATATCTTTCATCAACTATGTCTTTATCATCTTCATTTAATTCAGCTATTAACTTATCAAAAACGT
The DNA here is from genome assembly GCA_900543325.1 of uncultured Clostridium sp. Taxonomy (GTDB): domain Bacteria; phylum Bacillota; class Clostridia; order Clostridiales; family Clostridiaceae; genus Clostridium. The sequence continues at coordinate 28,117 of UQQU01000003.1, forward strand.
TGTCTTGTGCTAAGGCTATAACACCTAACCTCCAACCTGTTACTCCAAAATATTTTGAATAGGAATATACTCCAATTGTATTGTATGGCATAGTAACCATTAATGATTTAAACTTATCACTAAATGTTCCATAAACATCATCTGTAACAATCATTAAATTAGGATTATTTTCTTCTACTATGTTTTTTATATATTCCATAGATTCTTCATTTATTGCTACTGATGGTGGATTACTTGGATTAACAATACAAGCCAATTTTATATCTTGATCAGCTAATTTATCTAGTTCTTTCTTAGGATATTGCCATGTATGTCTACCTTCTTCATTAAATTCTGATGCATATATATTTACAACTTTAAAATTATATCTTGGCAATTCAGGAATATCTAAATATGGTGTAAATATAGGCACTAATAATGCTATCTTATCCCCTGGACATAGTAATCTATTAGCTTCTAGTGAATCAAATATATAGCACATTGCAGCAGTTCCACCTTCCACTGCAAAAATCTGATGATTATCACTATTAGGATTACCTCCCATTTCTTTAATCAAATAATCTCTTACTACTATTTCAATATGTGTAAGCATTCTATCTGGTAATGGATAATTATCTCCTATAATTCCATCAACAAGTTCAAAAACCCAATTATCCTTATTAAAATTATGTACATCTATTCCATACTCTATTATATTATTAAGTAATTCTATTCCAGGTGAATCTTGATGTTTCTCATAATAAAGCTTAAATCTATTATAAATCCCTGTATTATGAGGCATTCCAGCTAAATCTCCATCACACCAAGTTCGTTGTGTTTCCTCAACTGCAAATTGACCTAATGTAAAAAAGGCTTGCCTTGGAGTTGAAGCCGTCCAATTTGGATTTCCTCTTCCTGCATTTAGCAAAACATTAGTGCCTTTTCTCTCTGATTTTAATGCAAGTTCAATTAACCTATCTTTCAACTCAAAAGGGCTTAAACTCTTAACTTCTTCTATTAATTTTTTTCTTTTTATTTCTCTAATAGTACTTATTTTAAACACCCCTTTAATTAAACATTTATTTGCAATACTTTTCTATTATTGCTATTTTGCTCTTTATATATTTAAAATATTCTTATAACAAAAAAGAGATTTGCACCTAAAGGCAAATCTCTCTTTTAAACTATTTTATTTCTTTATATTAGTTATAACTATTGAAACTAATGAGCTTATTATAAGTATTATTAATAATACTCCTGCTACTTTTACAAAAATTTCATAATTTATTATATTTCTCTCCCCCTAACACTATAACTTTTTTAATTTCTTTAACTTTATTTCCCTACTGATTTATTACTAAAAAAGCTATTATATACTTTATCTAAATTTAATTAATTGAGTATTTGTTAACACTAACTTAAATACTTAACGCCAATTTCACTTTCCTATATTTTACCTTTTATTACATTATCCTACTTCAAATAAATAGCGTCAAGTTATATACATTTCTTAATTTAGAATATAGGAGAATTTCTCACAATAAGGTTAAAGCTATGTTATAATCTACTTATTCATAGTTAACAATAATATAAAGTTATTATTAAAATTTTAGAAATTCAGAGAGGTATATATGAAAAACTTAAAAATTTATTTTACATCTGATATGCATGGATACTTATATCCTACAAATTATATAGATAAGGAGCCTAAAAATATTGGCTTAATAAATATGATTAATGATTTCAAAAAAGATGGTAATACATTAATTATAGATGCAGGTGACACTATTCAAGGTTCGCCTCTTACCTACTACTTAAGTGGTCAAAAATTCAATACTCATCCTATTGCAGATATTATGAACGCTGCTGGATATGACTTTATAACTCTTGGAAATCATGATTTTAATTATGGATTATTATATTTAAGAAAATATCTTCGTACATTAAATGCTAAATGTTTATGTGCAAATGTTATTGATAAGACTGGAGAATTACCTATTTTACCTTATTCTATAAAAACTTTAGAAAATGGATTAAAAGTCGGTGTTATAGGAATAACAACTGACTTTATAAATTACTGGGAAAGAGCTGAAAATATAGCTAATATAAATATTACTGATACATTTGAGGCTGTAAAATATTATTTTGATGAAGTAAAATCAGCATCGGATATCGTCATTGGACTTTATCATGGCGGGTTTGAGTATGACTTAAACTCACATAAGCAACTTATGTTTACAAGTGAAAATATAGCTTATAAATTATGTGTAGAATTTGACTTTGACATCTTACTTACTGGTCATCAACATATGCCATTAGCAGATACTATAATTAATGGTACTCATGTTGTTCAAACACCTCAAAGAGCTACAAACTATGTACAAATAGAGTTGAATTTAAATGATGATGGTAGTAAAACTATTACCTCATCTCTTCAAAAGGTTAAATTAAATTTTGAAAATGAAATATATAATAAATATTTACCTTTAGAAAATGATGTTCAACAATGGTTAGATACTCCTATAGGATTTTTAGATGAAAATTTATATCCATCTTCTCATTTAGATATGGCTCTAAATGGTTCAGCTTTAGCTAACTTTATAAATGCAGTTCAACTTGATGAAAGTGGTGCTGATATCTCATGTACTTGTTTCTCTAATGAAATAAAAGGATTTGATAAAAATGTTACTGTAAGAGATGTTGTATCTACTTATATGTTTCCAAATACACTAGTAATAGTTGAAATTAATAGGACTCAATTAAAAACAGTATTAGAAAGATGTGCTAGCTATTTTAGTAATAATAATGGCAATATATCAATTTCTGATACATTTTTAAAACCTAAAATACAACATTATAATTATGACTATTTCGCAAATATAGATTATACTTTTGATTTAAATAGACCTGTTGGTGATAGAGTTGTATCTATAAAGTTTAAAGGTAAAGAATTAGATGATACTTCTAAACTTTCTCTTGTTATGAATAATTATAGATCAACAGGAGTTGGTGGATATGATGTATATAAAGAATGTCCACGTTTAAAAGAAATATTAGTAGAAATGCCTGAAGTTATTATTGACTATTTTATAAAGCATAAAAATGTTAAAGTTGATAAAACTAAGTATATTAATATTATTTATTAAGTGTTTTAAGGTCAACCTATATAATAGGTTGACCTTAACCTTTGCAATTATCTCTTTAATACTCTTACTTCATATTTATTTAATGTTAATTCTTTATTTACTTCTTCATTAGTAAGCATATCTACATAATTATTATCATCTAAAATAACACTCTTACTTTCCTCACTAAAATTCATAACAAATACATAATCATTTTCTCCATCAGTTCTCATTTGAGCTGTAACTCCTAAAGGTAATTCTGTATCTATTACAGATTTAATTTCTAAATCATTAATTATTTTTGTAAAGAACTCAGTATCAAAATCATTGTTAGTTCTTGCTGCTACATAATACGCCTTACCTTTTCCATAATTATTAACTGTTAATGCAGGCATTCCAGCATAAAAGTCATTTTTATAAGTTGCTAATACTTCTGCAGTTTCAGCATGAATTACATCACAATAATCTCTTAACTTATAAGTTCCTTTAACACCTAATTTATTATCATCTTTAAATTCTAAATAATTTACGTCTGAATCATATAATGTGTCAATTTCTTCAGCCCAAATCCCAGTAACTTCTCTTAATGGACCTGGGAAACCACCTAAGAAGCATAAATCATTTTCATCTACTAATCCACTGAAATAAGTTGTAACTAAAGTACCTCCATTTTTAACAAACTCAGTTATTCTTTCTGCTACTCCTGGTCTAACCATATATAGCATTGGAGCTACTAATAATTTATACTTAGAAAAATCACAATCCATATTTACTACATCTACAGAAATACCTTTTCTCCAAAACACCTTATAATAGTCTTCAACAGTTTCAAAATATTCTTTATTATCATTTTTAAGAGCTTGACAATCATCTATTGCCCATCTATTTTCCCAATCATATATAATTGCAACTTCTGGTTCTACGCTAGTTCCAATTAAATCACTTAATTTTTCTAATGTTTCTCCAACTTGCGTAACTTCTCTAAATACTCTAGTGTTTTCATGACCACAATGATCTACTACTGCTCCATGGAATTTTTCAGATGCTCCTCTTCCCTTTCTCCATTGGAAATATTGCACTGAATCTGCTCCATGAGCTACTCCTTGAAGTGAAGATAATAAATGCATTCCTGGTCTCTTTGTTTTATTAACTTTATGCCAATTAACTAAACTTGGAGTACTCTCCATTATTAAAAACGGTTGTCCTCCTTTTAATGTTCTATATACATCATGAACAAAGCTTACATTTGCTGCTGTATCATATGTTTTTTCAAAATCATTATGCCATGCTGGATAGTCATCCCATGATACAACATCAACTTCCTTAGCAAACTTCCAATAATCTAGTCCATTAAATAAAGTCATTCTTGGATAATCTCCCATAAAATTAGTTGTAACTGGTATATTAGGGGTTATTTCTCTAATTGGTGCTATTTCATTTTTATAGAAATCTATAGTTTGATGTGTAACAAATCTTTTCCAATCAAGGTTATGACCATGAACAAATTCTTCTCCATGATGTGCAGGACTCTCTATTTGTGACCAACTTGTAAATTTATGACTCCAAAATCCAGTCCACCATGCTTTATTTAACTTTTCCAAATCATTTTCATACTTAACTTTTAACCATTCTCTAAATGCTTCTTGACAAAGATCGCAATGACAATCTCCACCATACTCATTAGATACATGCCACATTATAAGAGCTGGATGATCTTTATATCTTTCTGCTAGTATTCTATTAATCTCTGAAGTCTTTTTCCTATATATTGGCGAAGTAAAGCAATGATTATGTCTTTGTCCATGAAGTATTCTCTTTCTATCTGACCAAACACGTAAAACTTCTGGGTACTTTTCTGACATCCAAGCTGGCCTTGCTCCACTTGGTGTAGATAATATTACATGAACTCCAGCTTCAGCCATATCATCCATAACCTTATCAAGCCATTCAAATGTATAAACCCCTTCTTCTGGTTCTATAGCACTCCATCCAAAAATATTTATAGATACACAATTACAATGTGCTAATTTTAATAATCTTACATCTTCTTTCAATACTTCAGGATAATCTAACCATTGATCTGGATTGTAATCTCCCCCATGTAGAAATCCTTTAACTTTTTCATTAACTGGTTTAAACTTTTTCATGCTCTTTTCCTCCATATACCAAATAATCTACTTATATTTATTTCTTAAAAATACTTTTCTATATATATGTTGTACTATTTAAAATAGCAGGTGACTCTAATTTTATTAAATTCAAATCACCTGCTTAATACACTATTTATAGTGATAGAGAAAACTTATTATATTTTTTATTAACTAAATCAAAGATTTAGAATTTTAACTGAAACACACTACTCACTTTCATTCGTAGGTGTAAGTTCGATTAACTAAATCAAAGATTTAGAATCTTACTTATATGATTCAACAAATTCCTTTGCTTGTTTTTGGCACTCTTCTAAAATCTTATCAAAACCTGCTTGTGTTAATTTTTCTCTGTATTCTTTAACACCAGCCTCCACATCATCAACCATTCCTAAGTCTAGTGGTACCCCATATTGAGTTATTACATTACCAACAGCTGCCATTTCATTTTTTACATTAGAATCATCAAATGAAAATGCTGCTAAAGGATTTGAAACTGTATACTCTTCACTCCACTTGTTAATAGTTTCTTGAACTATTTCTGGCTCTGTAGAAGAAATACGAGCAAATTTAGTACTATACCATCCCCAAGGACAAACTTCACCTGCTGGGAACGCTTCACTAGCAGCTAAAGATGTATATTCACCTTCTCCAGAATTCTCCCAGTGAGTTCCTTCGATACCATACCAAGTTAAGTTATTAATTTCTTCATCATATCTTAATAATTCAATTGCCATTAAAGCTCTTTCAGGATTCTTAGAATTAGCATTTATTGCAATACCATTGTTTGTATAAGGTTGAACAACTCTATTAATTCCTTCGCTTAAATCAAGTAATGTTGCTTTCCATTCAGGATTAGATTCATTCATTTCAACAATTCTGTTAGCTACAGTACTAAGATTCCAAGTCATTATTGCAGTTTTTCCTGCTACGAAATCTTCATCTCTAGTAGCTTGACTTGAAATTGAATCAGCTGCCCAATATCCCTTATCAGCAAATTCCTTCATCTTAGTTACATATTCCATATATTCAGGAGTATCAACAAAAGCAAATACTTCACCTGATGTATCATTTACATCATATCCAATTGATGGTGTTGGAGCTCCACTAATAGTTGAAAATCCATATCTTTCAATCATATATGGCCATTGTAAGTTTTGACCTCCGCCATTTGCGATAACCTTTATACCACTATCTTTTTCGCCTTCTGCAACTGCAGCCATAAATGCTTCAAGCTCATCATAACTACTAATTGTTTCAAAACCATATTTACTAGCTAAATCTCCTCTATAAGCAAATATGTTTGTTCCATATTCATTTCTATCATTTGGTACCATATAAATTTTGCCATCTACTTTTGCTTGATCCCAAGCATCGGCAGGCTCATTTGCATAGATTTCTGGAGCATATTCTTGTAATAATTCATCTGTTAACTCTAAAAATCCATTTTTAGTTGCAACTTGGCTATAGTAACCCCAACCTGAAGCTGTGAATATTAAATCAAAATCTTCTCCTGATTGGAATAAAAGTTGATACTTTGTAGTCATATCTGACCACGGAATAAAGTTAACTTCTAATGTAGCATTTATTTTTTCCTTCATCTTTTCATTAACTTTTTCATAAACTGCATCAAAATCTTTTGGTTTATCTCCAATTAAGTACATTTTTAATTTTACTTCTTTTAATTCAGAACTACTTGATACAACATTTTCGCTACTTTCTTTCGAACCACAGCCTACCATAAATGTACTTAGCATAAGTAAGCTTAATCCTATAGTAGCTAATTTTTTTATTGATCTTCTTATCATCTTAAAATCCCCCTCATAACCTATATATAAATTCTTTTGTTGTTTATCTTTATTGTGTTTTTTATTAATTCTTATCCTTTAACTGCTCCTATAGTTACACCACTTACAAAGTATTTTTGAATAAATGGATAAACTAATATAATTGGCCCAGTTACTATAATTGTTAATGCCATCTTTAAAGATTCGCTTGGCATACTTATTGCAGAACCTAATGAAGTTCCACCACCAGCCTGTGCCAGTATTGTTTTATATGCCTCGATATTGTTTACAATTTTATATAAATAATATTGCAAAGAATATAAGTTTTCATTATTTATAAATAACATTGAGTTGTACCAATCATTCCAATATCCTAATGCAATGAACATTCCAATTGTTGCTAATGCTGGTTTTACTAGTGGTAATATTATCTTGATAAATATTGTAAAATCTCCAGCTCCATCTATCTTAGCTGATTCTGTTAAAGCCTGTGGAATTCCACTCATATAGCTTTTCATAATAATTATATTAAAAACACTTAATAATGGAGGTAATAGTAAAGATAAATAACTATCTTTTAAACCTAGGTATTTTACCATTAGAATATACCATGGAACTAATCCACCACTAAATAATGTTGTAAAGTAAAAGAAAAACGATACTTTATTTCTCCACTTAAAATCTTTTCTCTGTAACACATATGCTGTCATTGCAACTATGAATAAACCTATTGCTGTACCAATTACAGTTAAACTTGCAGTAACTCCATAAGCTCTAAGTATTGCCATTGGTTCTTTTAAAGCAGTTTTATAAGCTTCTAATGACAATTCTTTAGGGAAGAAAGAGAAACCATTTGCTATGATTTCTTTTTCATCAGTGAAGGATCCTATTATAACCATTAAAAATGGTATTAAACATATTAATGCTACTAGTCCAATTAATGTATAACTCAAAATATTAAATGCTTTTATATCTTTTGACTTCTTCATATTTTACCTCCTAGAATAATGAGTAATCTGGATCATATTTTTTAACTAAGAAATTAGTAAATACTATTGTTATTAGGCAGAATACTGATTGATATAGTCCAGCAGCTGCAGACATTCCAACTTCCCCTGATTGAAGAAGTGATCTAACTGTAAATGTATCTATAACATCTGTTACATTAAATAATGGTCCATTATTACCTACAATTTGATAGAACATTTGGAAATCTCCTCTGAAAATATTTCCTATAGCCAATAATGTAAGTATTATTAAAGTTGGTATTAAACTTGGAATTGTTACTTTAAAAATTCTTTGAAATATATTTGCACCATCTATTTGAGCTGCCTCATATATTTCTGTATCAATTCCCATTATGGCTGCTAAGTATAGCACTGTACCATATCCAACATTTTTCCATGCTGAAAAGAATATTAATATAAAAGGCCATACCCAGCTTGTTCCATAGAAGTTAATTTTCTCTCCTCCTAATTTTGCTATTAAAGTATTAATTGTACCATGCTCAACATTTAAAAAATTATAAGCAATCATACCAACAACAACCCATGAAATAAAGTAAGGTAAAAACATTGCTGTTTGTGTAACTTTTTTAAAGAACTTTCCTCCAATTTCTGAAATTAATATTGCTAATCCCATTTGAAGAATTGTATTTATAACTATAAATGCTACGTTATAAAGTATAGTATTTCTTGTTACAGTCCATGCTTGTCCAGAAAGAAAGAAATATTCGAAATTATCAAATCCTACCCATGGACTTCCAAAGATACCATCTCTAAAATTATAATTCTTAAATGCAACAATGGAACCTGTCATAGGTAAATAACTAAATAGTAAGAAATAAGCCACTGCTGGCATAAGCATTAGTAATAATATCCTATTTCTTTTAAATTGCCTTATAAAAGAAGATTCTTTATAAAAAGTTTCTGTATCCTTTTTGTTTTTAGAAAAAAATCCATTTTTAATTTTTTTACTTTCTAATCCCTTTTCCATTTATATCACCTCTCGTTATCGTTTTCACTCTCTGATTAAATAATAACATCTGGTAATATTTAATTTACTGGTAAAATAATTAGATACTAGTAAAATATTATTATTTTTATGATTTTTAAAATTATGATTATTTTTATAATAATTTTAAAAATTGTTATTTTATATTTTTTATTTGAATTTTTAACATAATAGTGTTATAATCTTAACATATTTGGGTATGGAGGGAAAGTTGAATGGTTAAAATCTTAATTGTAGATGATGAAAGCTATACACGTGAAGGTATATTAGACACAATATCTTGGGAAGATTTATCTATTACTGAGGTAAAAGAAGCCTTCGATGGTATAAATGCATTAGAAATATTAGAGAATTATGAGCCTGATATCATATTAACAGATGTTAGAATGCCTCGTTTAAATGGTATAGAGCTATCTTTTAAAGCTAGAGAACTTTATCCAAATTGTTCTATTATATTTATGAGTGGTTATTCAGACAAAGAATATTTAAAGTCTGCAATACACCTTAAAGCTATTAGTTATGTAGAGAAACCTATAGATTTACATGAATTAGAAGATTCTCTTAAAACTGCAGTTGCAGAAGTTCAAAAATCTAAAATATTATATAAAAATATAAAAAATAATATAGTTTTAGATTTAATTAATTCAAAAACTACTGATGAAATAGATGTACTTTTATCTTCTCACTATAATTTAGATACTTATATAATGTTAAAAGATAGGTTTTCTGTAATCGTTTTTCTAAATCTAATAAACACCTTTGATTTAGATGAAAATTTATTTATATCTGAACTTGAAAAAATAATTAACATTTATAATATAAAACCTCTAATTTCATTTATTAATAAAAAACAAATTATATTAAATCTTTTTTTACCTAAAAACGATAATTCATTTATTAATAATAATGAGTTTAGTTCACTACTATATTCTATTAATGATTATATAAATAAGTTTACTCCTTTATATATTTGTATAGGAAATGTTGTTAATAGTATTTATAATATAAAATCATCTTACAAAAACCTATGCAAAGTTGTTAATTCAACATTTTTTTATAACTATAATTCCATAATTTATTTTGATAAATTTATTGAATCAACTTACATACTTGATGATACTATTTACGATAAGTTTGAAAATTCCTTATCAAATGAAGATAAAGATGGCCTAATTTCATTAATAAATAATTTAACATGTGAAATTAAAGGATTTCCTAATACTTCAATAAGCTATGTTAAAGATATTTATTATAAGCTTTTATTAAAGTTAATTAACTTTTCTAAGGATAGAAAAATAGATTTGTCTAACTCTTTAGATAGTAATAACTTCTTTGAAGATATACTTCAATTTAATAATATTTTTGATATAAATTATTATTTATTAGATAAAATTAATGACCTTTTTAATATATTAGATGAACGTAATAAAAATGATAAACCTATTTTAAACATATTAAAATTTATTCATGAAAATTATTCTAATGTTAATCTTTCCTTAGAGGAAATTAGTAAAAATATATTTTTAACTCCTGCACATATATGTGTTATTTTTAAAGATTATACTAATACAACTGTAAATAAATATATTACTGAATATAGATTAGATAAGGCAAAAAAACTATTAAAAGATCCATCTATAAAAATGAATGAAATAGCTTCTAGAGTTGGTTACAGAGATGGAAACTATTTTGCTAAAACATTTAAAAAGGAAACTGGCTATAGCCCTTCCGAATATAGGCGTAAATTCGTATAATGAAAAAATTTTTGAGCAAAATTACTTTCTTTAAAAATTTAAATTTAATACACAAATTTCTACTGACATATTGTATATTGATATTAGTTCCACTTACTACTTTATTTGGCTATACATATACTAAAATGTCTCAAATTATAGAAAGTAATATACTTGATTCAACAAAACAAGCCTTTGATCAATCTATTGATTTTTTAACATATAAAATTTACAGAATATTTGATATATCTAATAGCTTAGCTATTGATGAAAACATAACTAATATATTAAGAAATGATCCTGATTCTTATTTACTATCAAACCAAATAGGAGATCTTGCTTATTTAAGATTATTCCTTTCTGCATATGAAAATGATAGTGATGTATCTAATATAAGCTTATATGTAAATAATAATTTTATTTATTCAAATGATAATAAACATATTTTTAGTATGGATTCCCTAAATAATTCAAAAGCAATTAATATAATTAACACAACTAATTCTAGATTTGTATGGGGAACATCTAACTACTTTAATAATTATAATAAATCTTTAGATTATATCTCTTTATTTAAAACAGTGAAAAATCCTGATAATTTTGCAGAAGATATTGGATATTTAAAACTTAATTTCAATAAAACTTTAATTGAAGATATAATAACTAAAATTAATTCTCTTCCTAATACTATTAGCTATATTATTAATTCTGAAGGTATTATAATCTGTTCATCTGAAAATACAGATGATATTAAATTTCTTACTGACTTAGATAAAATACAAAGTTATTCTACTACTAATAGCTTTATTACCACATCACATAACTCAAAAAAACTTTATATCAAAAGTTCTTCAATAGATAAAACTGATTGGTATCTAGTTACAATATTACCTGAGTCAAGCGTTATTGCTAAAATAAATTCACAGCGAATTTACTTATTTTTAATTCTTATAGTTTGTGGTGGTACTTCTATTGCCCTTGCTTTTTGCTTTGTTAATTCAATTAATAAGAGATTGTCTAAAGTTATATCTGGTATGCGCTGTGTACAATCTGGTGATTTTAACCACTTTATAGAAAATGATGGCAATGATGAACTTGGAGAGTTAATCGATAGTTATAATTATATGATTGGTAAGATGTCTATTTTAATAGAAGAGCAATATAAACTTGGTAAAAGTGTAAAAAATGCTGAACTTAAGGCATTGCAATCTCAAATAAATCCACACTTTTTATATAATACATTAGATATGATAAATTGGATGTCATATAAAAAAATGAACAAAGAAATAAGTGTTGCTGTTAATACATTAGCTAAATTTTATAAGCTTTCTTTAAATAAGGGAAAAGACTTAGTTTCTATTAAAGATGAATTACAACACTCTAATTTATATGTAAATATTCAAAATATGCGCTATAATAATAGGATTTCTTTGAGAATTAATGTAGATGAACAAATATATAATTATTTAATTCCAAAAATAACACTACAACCAATCTTAGAAAATGCTATTAATCATGGAATCCTTGGCAAAGGTGAAGGAAATGGTCTTATTTCTATATTAGGTTACTCTACTAATTCTGATATAGTTTTAATAATAGCTGATGATGGAATAGGTATAAAAGAGGACAAGCTTAATTTATTACTTTCAAATAATTTATCCTCTGTAAAAGGAAGTGGTTATGGTTTAAAAAATATAAATAAAAGAATTAAACTTTTATATGGAGAAAATTATGGCCTTTCCTTTGAAAGTAATTATGGTTATGGTACAAAAGTTAAAATAACAATTCCAAAAATCGAAAAAACAGATAAAACTTTTTAAAATGTGAGGTATTAACTATGGGAAAACAACGAGAATTTTATGATAAACCACTATTTTCATTATTAAATCATATTAGCTGGCTTTTATTAGGAGGGCTTTATTTTATACTTCTTAATATTCCACTTATTTTCTTTTACACAGTAACATCAGTAGATATAAATCAATTTAGTATAATTTTACTCTTTATTTGTCTAATTCCATTTGGACTAGCACTTGGAGCTCTATACTCTACTATGGGTGAAATAATTAGAGAGAAGGATATTTCATTCTCTTCATACTTTTTTAAAGCATATAAAAATAATTTTAAATCAAACCTAAAATTATGGTTTTTAGAGTTAATACTATTAACTATTTTCTTTGTTGATTATCAATATTTTTATTTAAATATGCCTACTAAAGGTCTTCATATTATCTTTTTGATATTAGGTATTTTTGTGCTTATATTAGGGCTATATGCATTTCCTATTAACTGTAGATTTAATGTTAAATTAAAAGATTTAATAATATTATCTTTTTATTACTCCATAAAAAGATTCCATATAACATTATTAAAAATAGTTATAACTCTATTAGCATTTTTCATAGTTTCTAAGATTCATGCAATATTAGTTTTATTTATACCAAGCATATTATGTTACGTACTAACTATATATGATATGCCAATTTTTTCTGAACTAGAGCAAAGATTTTTATCTCAAAATAAAGCAACAGCTAATTAACAAAAATAATGCTATGACAGAATATAACTTCTTTCATAGCATTACTTTTTTATATCTATTTTTCATTTATAATTTCATTTAATAAATCTGGATAGTCAGTAAAAATTCCATTAACATCTGCTGCAATTAATTTTCTCATATAAATTGGACTATTGACTGTATAAATATTCACTTTAATATTGTTTTTATTAGCCTCTTCTATAAGTTCTTCTGAAACTAATCTTAAGTCAGGATGTATTGCATTTGTTCCAAATTCTTTAGCATATTGTACTACATTTTCTATAGGTTTAGAATATAACAAGCCTGTCTCAAATTCACCATCTATTTCTCTACAAATTCTTATAGATTCATGATTAAAACTTGATAATACTATTTGCTTCTTTAATCCATGTCTATTAACTAACTCAATTACATCTCTTTCTATTCCTTCATAATGTATCTTATCTGTCTTTAACTCTATATTTAATATAACATTAGTCTCTTTTACAAGGTCTAATACTTCTTCCAAAGTAGGTATTCTACACTCTATGTTATTTTCAAAATTTTTATTTCTACATTTAAATCTTCTAAGCTCTTCTAATGTCATATCTTTAACTAGGCCTTTTCCTTTAAAAGTACGCTGAATATCCTCATCGTGTATGACTACTAGTTTATTATCTTTAGTTTTATGAACATCAATTTCAAGTCCATTTGCTCCTGTTTTTATTCCTTCTTTTAAAGATAATAGGGTATTTTCCGGATAATAATTACTAGCTCCTCTATGAGCAAAATTTATCATAATATTCTCCCCTCCTTATATTTACTATATTATTTTTAATGTCTTTAAAGCATTATATACCCCTCTTTGATTAATATCATCAGTTACTAAACTAGCCTTCTCCTTTAATTCCTTACAAGCATTCCCCATTGCTACACCAAAATCAACCTCTTCAAACATTTCTAAATCGTTAAACCCATCTCCAAAAGCAAAATACTTAATATTTTCGTTCTTACTTATACTTCTAATATATCTAATTGCACTACCTTTACTACATTCACCATTAAATATATCATAACCATCATTAATATCTATTAATTTAACAAACTTAAACATGTCATACTTACTTATTAATTCACTAATATGCTTTTTATTAATATTGGCATTTAACTGAAAAACTTCATACTCACATATATTATTGACTATTTTATCTTCAATCTTATCTATTTTCATATTATATTTTCCAGAGAAGTCTTTTATCCATTTGCTTTCTGTCTTTCCAACACTTTTATCTAATAAATGCAAACAATAAGGAATATTATTCTCTTCAAAATATTTTACCATATTTTTCACCATGTTTTTATTCATAAATTTCTTATAAATTACCTTATTATTTACTGTTATTAAAGAACCATTAGCACTTACTATTGTATTAAACATATCACAAAAATTTTCCTGTTTAACCATAGCAAGAGATCTTCCCGTTGCTATAGCTACATCTATTCCATTATTTTTACACATATTTATACCTTTAATAGTATAGTCACATATTACATTTTTTTCTCTACAAACTAATGTATTATCCACATCGAAAAATATAGTTTTTTTCATATTATTTCTCTCCTAGATTACTTAAATATATATTATTTATTTGATTTATTATATTTTTCTAATGCACTATTAATTGTTTTTGCCATATTATCTACTGCAGTTTCAGGTGTTATTTCATCATTTAATACTTTTTCTATATTTTCCTCTATTGATGCTCTAGCCTCTGGGAATACCCCTAAAACAGCCCCTGAATTATTATTTTCTTCTCTTAATTGTTCTATTGCAGTCTTAAATTCTGGATTTGCATCTAAGTATTCATTCATTTCTGATAATTCATAGGCTTCTGTTGAAACTGAAAAATATCCTGTTGCTTGAGCCCATTTAACTTGAGTTTCTGCTGAAACCATAAATTTAATAAATTCAAAAGCTGCATTTTCCTTTTCTTCATCGCCTTTATCCATTATCCATAAAGAAGCTCCTCCAACAGATACTCCTCCTTCATCACCTTCTAAAACTGCTGGAAAATATGCCGTTCCTAATTCAAAACTATCACCTATTTTACTCTTTAAATCACCTAAATTAGCCGTTGAAGCAACTATCATTGCAACATTTCCTGATGAAAAAGCATCTAATGTGTTTTGACCATCTCTACCAAAATTACCTACAACTCCAGAATCAACAAGTGTTTTCCATCCTTCAACGATATTTAATGCCCCATTATTAGAGTCAAATACAACCTCTGTTGCATCTCCACTTCTTCCATTACCTTCATTAGCATAATCTAATCCTTGCTTAATTAAGAATTGTTCAAAGAACCATCCATATATTTGCATTGCATATCCATATCTTGAAACTTTATTTCCATTTTTAACAGCTAACTTATTAGCTACTTCTATTATTTCATCAAAATTAGTTGGAATATCTTCATCTGTTAAACCAGCTTCAGTAAATGCTGTTTTATTATAAAATAAAATTGGAGTTGAACTATTAAATGGCATAGAATATAATTTACCACCTATAGTGTAATAATCTAATATATTCTTTTCTAAAGATGATATATCATAATCATTTTTATCTACCATATCTTGTATTGGTATTGCATATTCACTATCTATCATCCATTTAGTTCCAATATCATATAATTGCATAACATCTGGACCTGAATTACTTAATGCTGAGCTCTTAAGCTTATTTATTGAATCATCATAACTTCCTTGATATTCTGCTATCACCGTAATATTGTCTTGTGAACTATTAAATTCCTCAACCAATGAATTTATAGCTTCTCCCCCTTTTCCTCCCATAGAGTGCCAAAATGTTATTTCAGTATTTTCTCCTGTTTTATTACTCCCTACTGAATTATTTGAACATCCTGCCAATGATGTAACCCCTAAAATTACTGCTAATGTCATTGATAATAATCTTCTTTTCATTCCCATTCCCTCACTTTTCTCTAATTTTTAATTACTCTTTATCCCTTAACTGCACCTGCAGTCATACCTTTTACTAATTGCTTTTGACCTAATAGAAATATAAATACTGACGGTATTAAAATTAATATTGCTCCTGCTAAAACTACACTATAGTTACTACCCTCTGAATATTGAAGCATACTTATTCCTATTTGAACTGTTCTATTATTTCCATTATTTATTGTTAATAATGGCCATAAATATTGATTCCAGGTATTAATAAATACATATATAGATAAAGATGCTATTGCTGGTTTAGATACAGGTATTAAAATCTTAAATAAAAATTTTAAATTCCCACAGCCATCAATTTTAGCTGCCTCTCTTATTTCCTTTGGAATTGTTAAATAAAATTGTCTCATTAAAAAAATTCCCATAGCTGATGTTAAAAATGGTACTATAAGAACTTGTAAGCTATCATTCCATCCCCATGAACTTACAGTTAGAAAATTTGATATAACTGTAGTTTCTGCTGGTATCATCATTGTAGATAATACCATTAAGAATAATAAGTTTTTCCCTTTAAAATCATAAAAGGCAAATGCATAGGCAACCAAACTTGCTGTTATAACTTGTCCTACCGTAACACATATAGAAACAATAAAACTATTAGCTATAAACTTTAAAAGAGGTACTGTATTTAATGCAGCTTTAAAATTATCTAAAGTTAATGTACTTGGAATAATTTTATGTGGATATTTAGTCATTTCAGTTTGACTCATAAAACTTAAACTTAATGCATATAAAAGCGGAAAAATAATTAGTAATCCAACAAATATACTTAATATAGTTAGTATAATTTTATTTCTTTTACGCTTACTCATTATTGGTAATGTACCCCTTTCTTTTCAAACTTAAATTGTAATAATGTAACTATCATCATGATTACAAATAATATAAGTGCTTGAGCACAGGCCATTTCAAATCTACCATTAAAAAATGCTTGTCTATAAATAGAATGAACAAGAACATTAGTTGAATCCCCTGGCCCTCCTTGTGTTAACAGCTTTATTTGTCCAAACGCTTGGAATGCATTTATTAAATTCATGAATATAACTAAAAACATTTGTGGTGATACCATAGGTAGTACTATATCTTTAACTTTAGTTAAATAACTTGCTCCATCTATTGATGCACTTTCCATAAGCTCACTTGGTATATTTTTTAATCCAGTTAATAAAAATATGAAATTTAATCCTATATTTAACCAAACAGTTACTATTGCAACTGATATTAATGCAAACTTAGAATCTGTTAGCCATCCAATTTGTGTACCTAATACATGATTAAGTATTCCATTTGTAGGATGAAATATCATTGTCCATATTACTGCAGCTGGCGCAGATGCTATTGCCATTGGTAATGAAAACATAAGTTCAAAAACTCTATTTCCTCTTAATTTATTGTTAGCTAATAAAGCTAGTAAAAATCCAATAATTACAGATGGAGCTGCTACCATTATCACAAATTTAAAAGTTACAACTATTGAATTATAAAATTCAGGTGAGGTTAAAATTTCTTTGAAATTTTCTAATCCAACAAACTCTTTAATTTGTCCTCTTATATTAGTGGTAGACATACTCATTACTATTGTTTTTACAAATGGATAAAATACAAATAATCCAAATATAATGAATGCAGGTATTAAATAAAAATAAGGCTCTAGTTTCCTTTTTAACTCACTTTTGTTTTTTAATGATACTTTTTTGCTTATATCATTACTTTTCATATCTCTTAACTCTAGATATTGTTCTGTCATATTAATCCTCCTTCAAATAACCCTTCTTAATTTAGGATACTTTTCCAACATTAAGGAGATATTACAAGAGAGTTAACTTATTTTAACAACCTATTTCTTTTTGTTAAAATAAATTAACTTAGAATAATAAAATTCTTCAAATTAATAAACATTCCACATATAAGAAAAAGCTGCTCTTTCGAACAGCTTTAAAATATCTTTTTCTATTTATTTTACTTTATCATTTTCTTTGCATTATTATATGTTGCGATAAAATATCCACCATAAACAACTATAAGGATTAATAAAGTAATCAATATATATTTCATCATGCTTCCATTACCTACTATAGACACTACTCCTTGTGAAAACTTTAATCCCACTATAGAGTGAATTATTGCAAGTGCTAAAGGAATCATAAAATATATTCCTATTTGAGTAAATAATGATTTATTTATTACCTTCTCATCTACTCCAACCTTCTTAAGTAATTCATATCTATAAACATTATCTGCAGACTCACATAACTGTTGAAGTGCTAAAACCGCTGCTGATGTTATTAAAAAAATAACCCCCATATAAATTGCTAAATATGAAACCATTGCTCCAAGTCCAGCAGTAGTAGATTCTACTCCCATTTTACTAATATAATAAAGTGAACTATTATCTCCAATGCTATTTGCTTCTACCATTTCTGTAACTTTTTCTTCTGATGATTCTTTATCACCTTTATAATTTACATTTAAATAAGTGCTAATAGAATTTAATCCATTAACTAAATTATCATTCACTACAAATGTACAAATATTATTTTTCATAGTTGAATCATAAGAAATTATATTAAAAACCTGCTTATCTGCTGGAATTAACCTGTTGCCATTAATATTAATCTCCGTTTTATTATCTATAGCTTCTTGTATTGATTTTTGTACATCACTTATATCTCCAAAAACTAAATATTCATTTTCTCCTAAAGATACCTCTTCTTTTCCTAATAAATTTAATAAACTATTGAAATCCGATAAGCTAATTAAAGTAATGTTTGCATCTGTAAATATTGGATAATAACTACTTCCTTTTTCCATACCTTCTTTAGTTAAAAACTTACTATAAGGTACTTCACTATCATAATTTGTATATTCTGCATAATTAGATATACGCTCTAAATTATCTCTTCCTAATAAATTCTCAATATTATCACCATTTAAATTCCATATAGTTCCGTCAAATTGAGTTAAATCTTCAATATCCTTATTAATACCTCTACTAATTCCTAATCCACTAGATAACGTACATATTGCGACAAATAACATTAGACAAATAAATGTCATTGATATAAATGTAGTATTAATCTTGCTGTTAATTTGTCTTAAAACAAACATATTTAAATCTTTCAAATAGAATTTTTTATTGCTTTGAATAGTCTTCAATAAAAATCCTGACAATGAAAAGAAAAATAAAAATGTTCCTATAGATCCTAATAATACAGGTATTCCTATAGTTGTTGGACCTATTACTGCCACTCCGTTTTTTAATACTATATAATAAGCTGAACCTATCATTGTAACACTAATTATAAATACTACTACAGATATCCAAATATTTTTAACTCTTAATTTTTCATTTTTCCTTGCTGAAGTTAATAAATCTATTAACTTTACTCTTCTTATAATAGAAGAATTAAAAATTAAAACTACTATATAAATTAATCCGAAACATACTGTTGTCTTTATAAATGCTATTTTAGAAAATACAAAAGTAAAATTAACTAAATTAACTTTAAATAATTGGGCTGTAAATATTGATAATCCTTGAGAAAGTAAAACTCCTAATCCTATTCCTACAACTAATGAAATAAATCCAATTAACATTGTTTCTACAAATATTAATCTAGAAAGTTGTTTATTTTCCATACCTAAAGTCATATAAATTCCAAATTCTTTTTTTCTTCTTTTAATTAAGTAATTATTTGCATATACTATTAAAAATCCTAGAACAAATGAAATAAATACTGAAGCAACTGCCATAACTATATCTGTCAACTGAAAAGCTGCAGCCTGCATATCATTTAAATCCATCATTACTCGTTGTGACTCAATTGAATTAAAAGTATAAAATATACAAACCCCAAATACTAATGTTAAAAAATAAATTGTATAATCTTTTAAACTCTTTTTTAAATTTCTTGTAGCTAGCTTAAAATACATCTCTTTGGTCACCTCCAAGAAGGGTAACAACTTCAATTATCTTATTAAAGAACTCTTTTCTACTATCATTGCCTCTAATTAATTCATTAAAAATCTTACCATCTTTAATAAATAAAATTCTACTAGCATAACTTGCTGTAAATGCATCGTGAGTTACCATCATAATAGTTGCCTTTAACTCTGTATTTAAATGATCTAAGCTTTCAAGAAGCATTTTTGCTGATTTTGAATCTAAAGCTCCAGTTGGTTCATCTGCTAGAATTAATGATGGCTTAGTTATTATTGCTCTTGCACAAGCCACTCTTTGTTTTTGCCCCCCTGATACCTCATAAGGATATTTATTTAATATTTCTATAATACCTAGTTTACTGGATATCTCTTTAACTCGCATTTCAATCTCTTTATGATTAACTCTTGAAATAGTTAAAGCTAATGCTATATTTTCATAACATGTTAATGTATCTAAAAGATTAAAATCCTGAAATATAAATCCAAGCTCTTCTCTTCTGAATTTTGCTATTTTTTTAGAATTTAACTTTGTAATATCATTATTATTTATAAAAATATGTCCACTACTAACCTTATCTATTGTTGATATACAATTTAGTAACGTAGTTTTACCACTACCTGAAGCTCCCATTACTCCAACAAACTCTCCCTCTTCTACAGTAAAACTAATATTATTAATTGCTTTTGTTATATTGCTTTTGTTACCATAGTATTTTTCTATATTATCTACTTTTAAAACTTCATTTCTCATATTAACCTCCAAAATAATTTTATAACTTATATTTTTAAGCTCTCTCTTGCCATATTTCAATTTTACAATCACTATTCTCTACTATCCATAGAACTATATAACATAAACCTTACACTTTTGTTATATATAATATAATAGTTATTAATAAATAATTATTATCTATAATGAGGTGACTTATATGAAAAGACTATTTAATTTATCATTCTTTTATTTAATTCTAGGACTAGCATTAGGTGTATTTTTTAGGGAATTTACTAAACTTAATGATTTTAGTGGTGCTACAACATTAAATGTTGCACATACACATACTTTAGTGTTAGGATTTATATTCTTCTTAGTTATAGTTATTTTAGAGAAAGTATTTACTATTTCAAATATTAAATACTTTAATATTTGGCTTATAACTTATAATATTGGCTTATTATCTTTAATTTCTACTTTAGTAGCTCGTGGAATATTAGAGATATTAAATAAAGACTTTGCAGGACTTCCTCATATTGCAGGAACTTCTCATGCCATTTTAGGTTTATCACTTATTTGGTTGATGATAATATTAAAAAAATCAATATTTACTAATAAATAGTTGAAAAAAATAACCCATAACAAAGATAAAATGTTATGGGTTATTTTTTATATAAAATTACTTATTAAAACTTCAACATATCATTTATAGGAAATAATATAGAAACTTCCGTTCCTTCATTTTCTCTTGATCTAATGCTTATTCCTAATCCTAATTTATCACAAAGCTTTTTACATAAATATAATCCCATTCCCGTGGACTTTCCAAACCTTCTACCATTCTCACCTGTATATCCTTTTTCAAAAGATTTAATTACACACTTTTCATCCATTCCAATTCCATTATCACATATTTTTAAAATTACATCATTGTCTATATTTTCGCTATATATCTTTAAAATACTTTCTTTTTTATCCATATATTTAATACTATTACTTATAATTTGACTTAAAATAAATTCTATCCATTTGCTATCACAATAAACTAACTTATCTACATCCTTAATATCAATCTTAATTTTCTTTTCTATTAAAATATTAGCATTTCTTCTAATTACAGAATTAATAGAATCTTTTAAATTAATTTCTTTAATTAAATAATCTTTTTCTACTGCATTACTTCTTGCATAAAATAGAACCTGTTCTATATAATTCTCTACTTTTGATACTTCATCACCAATACTTTCAGTAATTTCATTTTCATTATTTTCTATAATTAATTTACAAGTTGCTATAGGAGTTTTTATTTCATGAACCCATAGTTCTAAATATTCTTTATAATCAGTACTATTTCTTACAGCTTCACTTATATCATCCTTCATTGATTTTGTTGCTTGCTCTATAACTTCAAATAAAATTTTACCTTCAAAAAAATCACCTTCACTAGCAACATCACCAATAAAATACTTCTTATCTAATTCATCTAATTTTTTTAATAAACTATTGTAATATTTCCTTTTTCTTAAATAATCATAAATAAAAAAAGATATACTAGCTAAAAAATTTAAAATGCATATTAAAATAATTGCATAGGAAGATACATTTAATCCAAACAATAAATAAGATGTAATAATTAAAACAATTATATTAATTATTATAAATATAACTTTTTCCTTAAAATAATCTAAAAAGCTCATATTAAAATATACCCTTGACCCCTCTTGGTTTGAAGATAATCTGACGCACCTATTTCCTCTAATTTTTTTCTTAATCTATTTATATTAACGGTTAATGTATTATCATCTACAAACTCATCATTTTGCCATAAAGATTTCATTAGCTCATTTCTAGATACAATTTTTTCTTTATTTTTAATTAATGTGTAAAGAATCCTACTTTCATTCTTAGTTAATTCTATTTTGTTATTATTAAATTCCATTTCACTAGTAGACATATTATATTTAAGTCCATTAAATTCAAAAACCTCTAAATCTATATTTTGATATGTTCTTCTAAGTAATGATGAAATTCTTGCTAATAAAATCTGAGTATTATAGGGCTTAGTAACAAAATCATCTGCCCCTAAGTTCATACTCATAAGCTCATCTATCTCACTATTTCTACTTGTAACTACTATTATTGGAACATTAGATTTCTTTCTTATTTCTCTACATATATAATAACCATCATAATAAGGTAAATTAATATCTAACAAAATAATATGTGGATCTGATTTTAATGCAATTTCAACTATATTTTCAAAATCATTTGAATAGCTTGTTTCATATCCATATCTATTTAAAAATTCACTTAATTCTATTCTTATTTTCTCTTCATCTTCTATAATAAAAATTTTATTATTAATTTTAATTAACCCCTCTATCACTACGAATTATCGGAATGATGATGGTGATACTCCATAATATTTTTTAAAAAGTTTACTAAAGTGATATGCATCATTATACCCAACTCTTTTAGCTATAACTTTAATTGGCAATGAATTATCTTTTAATAGTTCTTCAGCTTTTTCCAACCTTATTTTTATTAAATAATTTATTGGTGAATCACCTATTTCTTCTTTAAATATCTTTGAAATATAAACAGGACTTAAATACATATTCTTAGATATCTTATCCAAAGAAATATCATTCATATAATTATCATTCATATAATTTATTATTGACTTAACTATATTTTGTTTCTCATTTGATTCTAAAGAACAACTATATATATTCTCTTCTACTTTCTCATCATCATCTTCAAGTTCCCTACAAATTATTATTAACAATTTCATTACTAAAGATTTAAGTACTAATGGATAACCCATTCTTTTCATCTTTTCTTCTTTAATAATTTCATCACAGCATTTTAAAAATTCACTTCCATGTTTTTTAAATTTTAATACAGGACCTACTCCCTTGTTGTCTATATAATTATCTCTTATTTCACTTAATTTAAAATTATTAATTCCTATATGTAATTGAGTATACTTCGATCTTTCATTTGGTGTTTCCATATGATACAATCCTGGATTAGATAATAATAAATCTCCCTTATTAAGTATATACTCATTTCCATCAATATAATATTCAACCTTTCCAGATGTCACAATAGATAACTCTAAAAAATCATGACAGTGATATTTAAAATCATAACTTTTTTTAGTTGCATCAACTACTCCTTGAAATGCAAATAATAAATCCGGATTATAATTTTCTGTACATAAACCATATTCAAACATAATTTTCTCCTTATACCATATAACTCCACTTTATTATAACTTTATATAATAATATACATCAATAGTTTAAGATATCACATTTCATTTTTGCTCAACAAATAATAATCTATATAAGGAAATTATATTAATTATTTATTCGGAGGTAGCTGAAATGGAAAGCTTAAAATGGATAATTGGGTATTTAAAAAAACATATTATAAAATACAGTATTTCTTTAATACTAGTATTAGTAACTTCATTACTAAGTATGATAAATCCATTTCTTGCTGGCGATATCGTAGACAAGGTATTGAATGGAAATCAAAAAAACATATTAATTCCAATTCTTATTGCTATGCTTGTTGTAGTTATAATAAAAGGATTAATAACCTATTTATATCAACTTATTTTCGAACAGGTTTCTCAAGATATTCTTCTTAAAATTAGAGAAGATTTATATGCAAAGTTATTAAAATTAGATTTCGATTATTACAATAATACAAAAACTGGTGATATCATGGCTAGAATGACAGGTGATACTGATTCTCTTCGTCACTTTATAGCTTGGGTAGTTTATAATATTCTATCAAATGTCAGTGTATTTATATTTGCAATTATATCAATGGCATATGTTAATTTACCATTAACACTATTTATGATATCAATCTGCCCTATAATTGCTATACTTACTGTAAAAATGGGAATAAAAATTTCTCCAACTTTTTATAACATAAGAGAAGCTTATTCTAGATTAAATTCTGTTACTCAAGAAAATATTAGTGGTAATAGAGTTGTTAAGGCATTTAGCCGTGAGGACTTTGAAATAAAGAAATTTGATAATGAAAATTTAAATTATAAAAACAGAAACTTAGATACTACAAATATTATAGGAAAATACATGCCTATACTTGAATTTCTATCAAGCTTTTTATCTATAATAATGATACTTGTTGGTGGAATATTAGTAATTAATAAATCTATGACCTTAGGTGATTTAGTAGTATTCAATGGATTAATTTGGGCATTAAATAATCCTATGAGAATGGCTGGATATTTAATAAATGATACTGAAAGATTTATTGCTTCTTCTATTAAAATAAGGGAACTTTTAAATACTGAATCATCTATTAAAGATCCTGAAGCTCCAATAAAGCCTGAAAGAATCCGTGGTGATATATTATTTGACAATGTTTCTTTCAGTTATGGTGATACTACTGCATTAAAGAATATTTCCTTTGAAGCTAAAAGAGGACAAACTATTGGAATTATAGGACCTACTGGCTCTGGAAAATCTAGCTTAGTTAACTTAATCTGCAGATTCTACGATGCTACTGAAGGAGAAATTTATATAGATAATATTCCAATTAAAGATTTAAACATAAAACACCTTAGATCTTCCATCGGTATGGCAATGCAAGATATATTCTTATTTTCAGACACAATCGAAGGAAACATTGCTTACGGTTGCCCTTCTGTATCATTAGAGCAAATTAAAGATATAGCTAAACTTTCAGAAGCCCATAACTTTATATCTGAAATGCCTGAAGGCTATGACACTATTGTTGGTGAACGCGGTGTAGGTTTATCTGGTGGACAAAGACAAAGAATTTCTTTAGCTAGAGCACTTATTACAAATCCTTCAATATTAATTTTAGATGATACAACATCTGCAGTTGATATGGAAACTGAATTTAAAATTCAACAAGAAGTAAATTTAAATAATCCAAATAGAACTAACTTTATAATAGCTCATAGAATATCTTCTGTTAAATCAGCTGATTTAATTTTAGTTCTTGAAAATGGACGAATCATTGAAAGTGGTACTCATGATTCATTAGTTAAAAATAAAGGTTATTATTATGAAGTTTATAAAACTCAATTTGGAGACTTTAATGTATCTAAGGAGGCGATTTAAATGGCTAGAAATAAATATGATATAGATGAAGAATTACAAGAAGGGTTTAACATTTCTCATCTTAAAAGACTTATAAGATATATGAAACCCTACAAAAATAAAGTTATACTTTCTGTAACTTTAATGATAATCTCAAGCTTTGTTTCTTTACTTGGACCATATTTAATAAAAATTGCATTAGATGATATTATTCCATCAGGAAACTTAGTAAATTTAACAATATTGTCAGTTATTTATGCTCTATCCCTTATATTGGTTAGTGCTTTTATGAAACAACGTATAATAACAATGGGTAAAGTTGGCCAAGATATTTTAGTTGATATGAGAAAGGACTTATTTGTTAATCTACAAACATTACCATTTAGTTACTACGATAGTAGACCTCACGGGAAAATATTAGTTAGAGTTGTAAACTATATAAATTCACTAAGTGATTTATTATCTAATGGTTTTGTTAATTTAATAGCTGATACTGTTACTTTAATAATTACCGTAATATTTATGTTTGTTTTAGATTATAGATTAGCTCTTGTTAGCTTACTAGGTTTACCTTTACTTATGACAGTTATAATGTCTATAAAAAAAGCTCAAAGAAGAGCTCATCAAAAACTTAGCTCAAAGCAATCAAATATGAATGCTTATGTTCATGAAAGTATAAATGGAATAAAAGTAACTCAATCCTTTTCTAGAGAAGAAGAAAATATGCGTATCTATAAAGATGTTTGTAAACAATATAGTGATGCATGGATGGACTCTGTTAAATTAAACTTTTTAGTCTGGCCATCTATTGATATTATTTCCGTTGCATCTGTTGCTCTAATTTACCTTTTTGGTATTTTAGTATTTGATTCTTCTATTAAAGTAGGAGTATTGGTTGCCTTTATAGGATATGTTTGGAGATTCTGGGCTCCTATAACTAATATCGGTAACTTCTATAATACTATTATTAATGCTATGGCCTATCTTGAAAGAATATTTGAAACAATGGATGAAAAACCTTTAATTCATGATAAGGTAGGTGCTACTATACTTCCCCCTATAGAAGGTCACGTAGAGTTTAAAGATGTAACATTTATGTATGAAGAAGATAATCCTATATTAAAAAATATAAATATTAATATACAAAGTGGAGAATCCATCGCTTTAGTTGGTCCTACTGGCGCTGGTAAAAGTACTATTGTAAGCTTAATAAGTAGATTCTATGACATAAATGAAGGACAAATTTTAATTGATGGTATTGATATACGTGACGTAACTCTAAAATCACTTAGAGAACAAATGGGAATAATGCTTCAGGATTCATTTATATTCTCTGGAACAATAATGGATAATATACGTTATGGTAATCTTGAAGCTACTGATGAGGAAGTAATTGCTGCTGCTAAAGTTGTTAGAGCTCATGATTTTATAATGGAGTTTGAAAATGGCTATTATACAGAAGTAAATGAAAGAGGCAGTCGTCTATCTGTTGGACAAAGACAACTTATATCCTTTGCTAGAGCCTTACTTGCAGATCCTAAAATACTAATTTTAGATGAAGCTACTTCTAGTATAGATACCCAAACTGAACTTCTTCTTCAAAAAGGTCTAGATGAACTTCTTAAGGGAAGAACTTCATTTATAATTGCACATAGATTATCAACTATTAAGAACTCTTCTAGAATTATGTATATAGATAATGGTAGTATTGTTGAATGCGGAACTCACGATGAATTAATGTCACTAAAAGGTCACTACTATAACCTTTACCAATCACAATACGCCCTACTAAATGCAGTATAACTAAATTGTTCATTATAGCTTAAGTGCCGTGATGACGAAAATTAATGATATTACCTCCAGGAATTAGTGTAATTTGCGTTAAGAATTTAATTACAATATTCCTTACGATAATATCATTAATTTTTCTCTATCACTAGCTTTTAAGCTAAAGGATACAATTTCCTGCGTAACCACCTTAAGAGTTAACGACTTCTGCTATATTTTATATAATAAATTGTTAACTTCTAAGATATATATTTTTAAATAAACTAAGAATATTAATATACAAATTAACTATCTTATCAAAATAATATGTAGCACAAAACATTAACTATAAAGTGGCGTATTATAAGCAAACACATGTAAAAAGAAAAAAATGAAATATTTATTTGGAGGTATCATTGAAATTAAGCCGTAGAATTTAATAATTGATGGAGTAAAGTTGCGTAAAGAAGTTTTTACTGTTTGAGCGAATAGCGAGTTTAAAAACTTTAGCAAACTTTACGGAATCAATTATATAAATTCTAGGTGAAAATTTCACCTTTACCGTAAGATAAATATTCCATTTTTTCGCTTCCATTTGGTGCGCAATATTATTCAACGGAGTATTGTTTTTAGGCCGAAGTATCCGAAGGAGATTAATGCAGTATTCCATATACTAATTCCTAAAGTTGAATATAATAAAAAACCACCAAAATCAAATCTTAACACTCCTGAAACTAAAGATATTAAAACTCTTGCTACAGGAATAAGCCTACATATAAAAACTGTTTTATTTCCATATTTATTTGAGTATTTAAATATTTTTTCTATATACTTTTTAGTTTTTTCTGATTTCTTATTAAACCAACCTAAAATTGGTGTTCCAAAATAATATCCTATTATATAGAATACACAACTTCCAAATACAGCTGCTACTATTGATATTAATATTACTAAAAAAAGATTTCCTCTAGTTTCTGCAACACAGGCTCCAATAGTTGGCATTACTACTGTAGCTGGAACACCTGGACAATTTAGATGCTCTAAAAAAATCACTACAAATAAAAAAAATAAACCATAGTTTACAAAATAATTTAAAATTAATTCAATTCCCATAAATAATTACCCTCTTTTTTGTAGTCTTTGCTACATAAATATTGTTTTATAATATGTTAATAAATTGAAATATATACTGCTTTATTATTACTTAACCATAATATGCTTTACTTATGAATTCTTAACTTTTTGTTACATTTATTATTTTTTTCTTAATTATTTTATGTTACCGATTTCATTTTCTTGGAATATTACTATAATAGTTGTATAATAATCTATGATTTAATAACAGTTTAACTTTTGTTTAACAAATATTTAATACAGAAATAATCAATCATAGGGGGATTTTTTATGAAACTTTCTTTTAAGGAGCAATCAACCCGCTCATTTTTGAAATTTTTATTTGCTCCATTAATTATTAACTTTATTATTGAACTTTGTAGTAGAAGAAGTCTAGGTGATACTTTTGGATATATATTTGGATCTCCACTAGTATTTTTATATAATTCATTAATTATATTAGCTACACTGTCTATTGTATTGTTATTTAAAAGAAGAACATTTTTCTTTACTTTAATAACTACTATATGGATAGGATTTGGTATAACTAATGGAATCATACTAAGTAATAGGGTAACCCCTTTTACAGCTACTGATTTAACACTTGCTGACTTAGGTTTAGGAATAATATCTAAATATTTATCTCCAACTGTTACTAATATTATAGCTGGCTTTTTAATCCTTGTAATTATTGGAATTGTATTCCTATTCTTTAAAGGGCCTAAATATAAAGGAAAACTTAATTATAAGAAAAATATATTAATTGTTACATGTGTATGGGCTTTTCTTTTCCTTTCAACAAAAGTTGCTTTAGGATTTAATGTAATTGCTTCTTACTTTGGAAATATTGCATTTGCTTATGAAGATTATGGCTTCCCTTATTGTTTCTCTAATACCTTATTAAATACAGGTATTGATAAGCCAAAAGATTATTCTGAGGAAAAAATTGCTTCTATTTCTGATTTAATTGCATCAAATAATACAAGCAATGAGGTTGGCAGTAATGACATTTTACTAGCTAGTACAGAAGGTGGATTAAATCACGAAACTGATTCAGATAAACCAAATATAGTAATGGTCCAATTAGAATCATTCTTTGATCCAACATTAGTTAAGTATTTACAATTTTCTCAAGACCCAGTACCTAATTTCAGAAAACTTATGGAAAATTATTCATCTGGATATTTAACAGTTCCATCTGTTGGTGCCGGTACTGCAAACACAGAATTTGAAGTACTAACTGGTATGAGTTTACAATTCTTTGGTCCTGGAGAATACCCATATAAGACTATTCTTCAAGAAAGCACTGCTGAAAGTGTAAGCTATGATTTAAAAGAATTAGGTTATTCCACTCATGCTATTCACAATAACAAAGGGACTTTCTATGGTAGAAACTTTGTATTTTCACAATTAGGATTTGATACATTTACATCTTTAGAATATATGAATGTTGAAGAATATACTCCAAAAGATTGGGCAAAAGATTTTTACCTTACAGATGAAATACTTAAGTGTTTAAACTCTACTGAAGGTTCAGATTTTGTATATACTATTTCTGTACAAGCCCATGGAGATTATCCAAAGGAAAAAGTATTAGAAAATCCTCAAATTGAAGTTAGTGGATTACCTGATGAAGAAACTACTAATGCTTTCACATATTATATAAATCAATTATATGAAGTTGACCAATTTGTTGGAGAATTAGTAGAAGCACTTTCTAATATTGATGAAGATACTGTTTTAGTTTTATTCGGAGATCACTTACCAACATTAGGTTTTAAAGATGAAGATTTAGTTAATAACTCTATCTTCCAAACTGAATATGTTATTTGGAGCAATTTTGATATGCCTAAAAATGATCAAGATTTAACTGCATATCAATTAACATCATCTGTATTAAATAGCTTAAATATAGATAATGGTGTTTTAACAAAATTCCATAATCAATTTAAAAATACAAGTGATTATTTAGCTGATTTAAAATTATTACAATATGATATGTTATATGGTGAACAATATATTTATGATGGTACTAATCCATTTATAGCAACAGACTTAAAAATGGGAACTTATGATATTTCTATAACAGATGTTTATGAAGAAATTGCTACCCCAGAAGAAAGTACTATAAGTGAAGAAGTTGCCGTAACTGAAGAAAGTGAAAATCTAGACAGTGCTGAAAATCTAGAGGAAAGTCCAGTTTCGGAAAACACTGAAATAACCGAAGAAATAGATGAATCAGAAGCAAAGAAAAACCTTATTGTAAAAGGTGAAAACTTTAATGAATTTAGTAAAATTTATATCAATGGTAAATATACTAAAACTGTATTTATAGATTCTAATACACTTATGGTTAAGAATAGCAAGTTAGAGCCTAATTCTTCAATAGTAGTTATTCAGCGTACAACTGGTGGTGGAAAATTAAGTTCTACAAATGAATTTATTTATCCAGTTATATCAGAAGAATAAATTACAATATATAAGTTAATAGTTAAACTCAAATTTAAGTTTTAAAGATAATTAAATGCAGTATATATTTTGTTTTATACAAAATATATACTGCATTTTATGTTTCTATATATCCAGAATCTTCCTTTAATTTCTTTAACTCCTCATCAGTTAAATTTCTCCATTTACCATACTCTATATTATCAACTTTTATATTCATTATTCTAACTCGCTCTAATTTTGTTACTGTATATCCAAAAGCTTTAGTCATTCTTCTAATTTGCTTATTAAGACCTTGTGTCAATATAATATTGAAAGTATTATTACTTATTTTAGTAACTCTACAAGGCCTTGTAATAGCCTCTCCAATATCAACTCCAGCGGACATTCCTTCAATAAAATTATCATCAAATTCTTTATCTACAGTTACTATATACTCTTTTTCATGCAAGTTATCTGCTTCTAATATTCTATTTGATAGCACCCCATCATTGGTCATTATTATTAACCCCTGTGATTCCTTATCTAATCTTCCAACAGGAAATATGTATTGTCCAAAATTCATATAATCTATTATATTATTCTTAACATTTTCTGCTGCTGTACAAGTTATACCTACTGGCTTATTTAAAGCTATGTATATCTTCTCCCTCGCTTTTACTTTTTCTCCATCCAATAATATATCATCATATTCCTCAACCCATTGTCCTGGCTGACATAAAACACCATTTACAATAACTCTCTTTTCTTCAATTAATCTATTAGTTTCTCTTCTAGAACAAATCCCTAAATTACTAAAATATTTGTTTATTCTCATATAAAAACTTTGTCCTTCCGTTATTAAAATTATTATTATAAACACACTCTAAAATAATAACTATTATACTTCTAACCCCTTGCAAATTACAATAAAAAGCCGAATAATAATAATCCGACTTTTAATTTTACTTACAGTTATTTAATTATTATATGGTTCTGTATGAATATTTATCTCCTTAATATAATTTAGATTAGAAATTATACTATGCTCTAAATTATCTGCAATATCATGCGCCTCTTCTAATGTTTTACTTTTATCAATAAAAATACTCATATCAATATATGCAATAGATCCATACTTTCTTGACTTAAAGTCTTTTATTCCATATATCTTTTTATTGTTATCTATTAAGGATTTAATTTCTCTAATATCTTCTTTACTTATTGAACTATCCATTAACTCATCACAAGCTGATTTTAATATTTCTATCCCTACCTTTATAACAACTATTGCAACTATAATTGATGCTATTGGATCTAATATTTTAAAACCAAGCATTGCACCGCCAATTCCGATAAATGCTGCTATAGATGAAAATGCATCTGATCTATGATGCCATGCATCAGCTTTCAATGATGATGAATTAATTTTCTTAGCTACTCTAATTGTAATTTGATATTGATATTCTTTAACTGCTATTGATATTAAAGCTACAGCTAATGGTAGCGCATTAGGTACTAATATATTATTTATATTAATTAAATCTTTAAACCCATCATATCCTATTTTTAAAGCAATACCTATAAGTACAGCAGCTAAAATAAATGAAACTAAACTCTCAGCCTTTTCATGACCATATTGATGTTCATCATCCCTTGGCTTTCTTGAAATTTTATTTCCTATAAGAATTCCAATTGAAGTTATTATATCTGAAGCCGAATGTAATCCATCAGCAATTATAGCCGTAGAATTTCCCAAAATACCTGCTAATATTTTTAGTATGGTCAATCCTATATTAAGTAAAATTGATATTACTGTTATTTTATTAGATTCATCATACCTGTTTCCCACAATATGCCTCCTATTATCATTTGATAATTTTATTATATGTTAATCATTAATATATGTACTTACTTAAAATTATTTTCATTAATCTCATTTGATAATGATTTTAATTAATAAAAAGAAAAAATAAGTAGATTATTTTCGAACTTTGCCTATTTATCTTATATAAGCTAACCCATATAAATATCTACTTATTTCTTCTAAATTATAATATCTTTTTAGTTCTATTTTTTAATATACAAACTCTAGATTTTCTTTTTCATTAAAGAAATCAGAATAATCTATATCAAATAGTGGCTTTTTAACTTTTCTTATATCGATATTCTCTTTTATAAGTTGTGTCAATACTCCCACATAGGATAAATCGCCTTGAACTATAGCACCATATATTATTCCATCTTTATGAATTATCTTTTTATAATCCTTTCCCTTTACTTGCTTCTCTTCTTTATAACTATCATCTGGTTTATTTACTAATCCTAAAGACATTGTAGCTACTCCACAGAAATTCATAGTATTTTTACTTCCAAAAAAGTCTTCCATATATACATCCTTACCTATCATATTACTAGCTGCTATAAGACCTTCCTTAACAGCAGTTGGCCATATTGGATTTCTTCCTGTTATGTCTCCTGCTCCATAAACATCCTTCGCATTAGTCTCACCTTTTGCATTAATTATAAGACCAAATTTATCACACTCTATGCCACTATCCTTTAAAAATCCTATATTAGATCTAACACCTGTGCATGCTATTATTAATTCACAAGGTACTTCTTCTCCAGTGTTTAATTTTATTGAAACAGGATTATTATTATCATCTACTACAACTTTTTCTGCTCTTACTCCAAACTTAAAGTTTACGCCTTCTTCTTTTAATCTTTCTTGGTATACTTCTGCTGCATAATTATCCAATTGAAGTGGTAATATTCTATCTCCCATTTCAATTAAGGTTATATTTACATCATAATCTAAAAGCCCTGCTAAAGCATCTACACCAACTAATCCAGCACCCAAAATAGCAACATTTTTAACCTTTTGAGCCTCTTCCTTAATTTTAATAGCATCATCTAAGTTTCTAAGTCCTATTACATTATTAGCAGTTCTTAAATTTTCTATTGGTGGTAAAAATGATGATGATCCTGCTGCCAACAGAACCTTATCATAGCTTAAATCCTCATTATTTGATAATTTTAGTTTTTTCTCTTTAATATCTATTCCTATTACTTCTACTCCTTTTATCCACTTTATATTGTACATGTCAAAAAAGTTCTTTGGAGTAAAGTCTAAAGCTTCAATTTCTCTTCTTCCATCTAAAAAATGATGAAGTATACATCTTGAATAAACATATTCATCTTTTGATACTAATATTATCTCTATATTTTTATCATTTTCACGTAAAGTTCTAGCTGCATTAATTCCAGATGCAGATGCTCCTACTATAACATATGCCATTATTCATCTACCTCCTCTAAAGTTAATGCATTCATTGGACACTTATCAACACATTGAGGAAAATTTTGCTCTGTTGATATACACATATCACATTTCATTACTTCTCTATTAGTTTGATAATCCATCTTTAAAACTCCATAAGGACATGCCATTATACACATAAAGCAACTTGCACACCTACTTTTATCATAAATTACATATCCACTTTCATCATCTTTTCTCATAGCTCCAGTTGGACATGCATAAACACATTCTGGTCTAGTACAATGTCTACAATAAATTGGTGCATATCTTCCCTCGCTATTTATAACTATCCTTCCTCTTGTATCCCTTGATCCATGAGATACTTTACATGCTGTAGTGCATGTTAAACAACCAATACATTTTTTTCTATCTATTTTTATTCTCTTCATAATTATCACCTAATCAATCTTTTCTATTTTTACTGGTACATATTTAAAATTCGGTTCCTTTGAATATGTATCAAATATAGATGGTAATAGTGAATTTGCTTCTATATAATGCATTGGAGCATAAATTTGATCTTTTTTAACAGTTCTACTTAGTTTAACAAGAAAATTATTACTTACACCATTTGGTGATGTTATTTTAATTGTTTCATTATCCTTGATTCCTAATTCATCAGCTAAATCAGTATTTATATTTACATACCCTTCATGAGGAACTATAGAAAAAACATCCGGTATCTCTCTAGTTCTTGTTTGTGTATGCCATTGACCAACAGTACCTCTTCCAGTATTAAATAAATATGGATATTCCTCTGATTGTTCATAAGGAACTGGTACTACATCTTCATATATAAATTTAGCCTTACCACTTGGTGTATAATACTTATTATCTTCAAATAGTCTTCTTTCATCTTGCTTTAATTCTTCACCAGCTCTAAATGGCCATTGTACTCCTCTAGAATCTTTTAACATATCATAATCTACACCTGTAATATCACAAGGCATTCCTTTAGTACATGCTTTTAATGTTTCAAATGCATCTCTTGGTGTTTTCCATTTATCTAATAATTTACCCATTCCTAAAGCTTTACCTATGCCTAACATAATATCATAATCCGTTAATTCATTTTCCTTCTTCTCTAATACTGGATTAAGTTTTGATAGCCTTCTTTCTGTATTTATTAATACACCTTCTTTCTTTAAGCCATTAGCTGAAGGTAATAATAAATCACAATATCTAGCAGTTTCAGTATCAGAATAAATATCTTCTACAACTAAAAACTCTAATTTTTCAGCTGCTTTTTTAAACTCTAAATTATTTATCCAAGAAACTATAGGGTTAGTTGCTACTACCCATAAAGCCTTTATTTCACCAGAATTTATTTTTTCTATTATAACATTGTATGGTAAAGTAGGCTTCTTAGGTAACATGTCAGGATCTATATCTAAAGCTTCTGCCACAGCTTTTCTTCTTGCTTCATTGTCATACTCTCCTCCACCATAAAGCCCTGTAGTATTACTAAAAAGTCTAGAACCCATTGCATTGCATTGCCCAGTTATAGAATTAGCTCCTGTTCCAAGTCTACCTATGTTTCCTGTCATTAAAGCTATATTTATAATTGCTTGTGCTGTTCTTACTGCTTGATAGCTTTGATTTACTCCCATAGTCCACCATAATGATACTCTTTTTCCATTATGTATTATTTCAGCTAGTTCTAAAACTCTGCCTTTGGATATACCTGTTTTTTCTTCAACATCTTCTAATGTATATTTTTTCACATGTTCTTTAAAGCCTTCAAAATCCTCTGTATATTTCTCAATATACTCATTATCAATCCATCCTTTTTCAATAAGAACATTTGCTATTGTATATAGAAGTGTTAAATCTGATTTTGGTTTTATATCTATCCACATATCACAATTAGTTACTGTTTCTGTTCTCCTTGGGTCTATAGCAATCTTTATACAATCTTTATTATTCTTAGTTTTTCCCCAAAGAATTGGATGTGCAACTACAGGGTTACATCCAATAAATATAATTACATCTGAATGTTCTAGATCATTAAAAGTATATGGTGGAGCATCAAATCCAAAGCTTTGCTTATAAGCAACTACTGATGTAGCCATGCAAAGTCTTGTATTTCCATCTCCATTTCCACCTAAAAATGTTCTTCCTATATGTCCAGCTAATGCCATCTCTTCTGTAGCCAATTGACCTGTACTTAAAAATGCAAAACTTTCTTTACCATATTTCTCTTGTATTTCAGTTACCCTCTTAGCAAATAGATCAAATGCCTCTTGCCATTGAATTTGCTTTAATTCTCCATTTTTATCCCTTACAAGTGGTAATACTGGATTTTCATGTTCAGTATTTTGCTTATCTAAATTTAATCCCTTTACACAACAAAATCCCTTATTAACAGGATAATCAAGAGTAGGTACTACTCTCGCAATAAAACCATTATCTTCAACATGAAAATCTAAATTACATGCTATAGAACAATAATTACAAGTAGATCTTATAACCTTCAATGAAATCACTCCTTATCTAACTAATTTTAATTTTCCTAAATCTCTTACAATTTTATTAATCATTAACTCTTTATGTAATTTAACTTATATATAAATATCATTTTACTTTCTTATATAATGTAATCCATCCTAATTTACATATTCACTAATTCCACCTCTCTTTGTTATAAAACTATTTTCTGTAAAATTATTCATTTATATTCATCTATTATCATTTACTTATAAAACTAAATAAATTCATAATGATTATATATATTTAATAAAAATAGCCTATATCTAAATAATCCTATTAAAGATTATTTAGATATAGGCTCTAAATTAACACATTTAAAAATTTTTTTATTTCTTCTCCATTTAAATATACATCACCAATCATTCCATGAATGCGATAACATTCAATACAATTATGAAAATCTGATCCAGCTGTATAAATTATATTTTTTTCATTTGCAATATTTATAAAATACTTTGTATCATCCTCAGTATTTTTAAAGTATTTTGCTTCAATTCCATCAAAATTTATATTAATAATATTATTAAAATCTTTTTTACATAGAAGTACTGGATGTGCAAGTACTACTGTAGCTCCAAAAAACCGTAATATATCAACACCAGTCTGAACACAAAGTTTATTATTAAACCCACAAAAATCAATTTTATCTTCGAATATTCTTCTTATACTCTTAATTTTTCCTTGTTTAACCTTTAAAAGTACTTCTTTGAGTAGATCATTTTTATAACTATCATCTTTAAAATATCCCAGTACATGTACTCTGCAATCATTATATCTAGTTGACAACTCTACTCCTGGTATTACAGTAATATTATTTCTTTTTCCTTCTATAATTGCTTCATCTATCCCATCTGTATTATTATGATCAGTTATAGCCATTATATCCACTTGCCTAGTCTTTGCTAATCTCACTATCTGACTTGGCGTTAAGCCTCCATCTGAATAAGTTGAGTGTATATGAAAATCACCTTTTGTATACATACTATTTCTTTTCATCCTAATATTTATCTCATATATATATTATATTCTAATAACAAATTCTTGATTTAATATTAAATACAAAAAAAAGCAACCCTTTCGGATTGCTTTATGTAAACAAAATTATTTGTTTAATTGAGCTTTTGCAGTTTCTACTAAGTTTGCAAATGCCTTTGGATCGTTGATAGCTATTTCAGATAACATCTTTCTGTTCATGTCGATTCCAGCTAATTTGATTCCGTTCATGAATTTTGAGTATGAAAGACCGTTCATTCTTGTAGCAGCGTTAATTCTTGCTATCCATAATCTTCTGAAATCTCTCTTCTTTAATCTTCTTCCAACGTATGCGTTTCTTAAAGCTCTGATTACAGATTCGTTAGCAGTTCTGAATAATCTGCTCTTCCCACCGTAGTAACCTTTTGCAAGCTTTAAAACTTTTTTATGATTCTTACGAGCATTTACCGCTCTCTTAACTCTTGCCATTTTGTATTCCTCCTAAGTCCTCTATATTATAGGTATGGTAATAATTTCTTCATTGCTTTTTCTTGAGTAGTTGAAACGTAAGCAGCTTTTCTTAAGTTTCTCTTTCTCTTAGCGCTCTTCTTTGTTAAGATATGGCTCTTGAAAGCTTTTGCTCTTTTTAACTTTCCAGTACCAGTCTTTTTAAATCTTTTAGCTGCACCTCTGTGCGTTTTCATTTTTGGCATGATAATATTCTCCTCTCTGGTTATGCTTTTTTAGGGGCTAATACCATAGTCATGTTTCTTCCTTCTTGTTTTGCTGCTTTTTCAACAACACAAACATCTTCAAGTTTAGAAACAAAGTTTTCTAAGATTTTTAATCCTAGGTGACCTAATGTTGCTTCTCTACCTTTGAATCTAACAGTGACTTTAACTTTATCCCCGTCTAATAAGAACTTTCTAGCATTCTTAGCTTTGATAGCTATGTCATTTTCTTCAATAGTTAAACTACATCTGATTTCTTTAATGACAGTTACCTTTTGCTTTTTCTTAGCTTCTTTTTCCTTTTTAGATTGCTCGTAAATGTATTTACCTAAATCCATTATTTTACATACTGGTGGCACTGCTGTTGGAGATATCATTACTAAATCTAAATCCTTCTCCTCAGCCATTTGTAAAGCTTCCTTCGTAGAAATTACACCTAATTGAGTACCATCTGTATCAATTACTCTAATTTCCTTCTCTCTAATACTTTCATTACAAGTAAAGTTTTTACTGATAACATTCACCTCCGATAAAATCTATCAAGAAAAATATATAAATAAAAGGACAGCATAATTGCCGCCCTCGTATTATTTAGAAAATCTAGACACTCTTCTAGATAAAAATCCAATAAACTCATTACCTTACTAAGCTTAGCCGTAAGGCGAGAAACGGCTGTTTCTTCTTGACAAAATTCATTATAGCATCGTCTTAACATATTGTCAAACTTTTTGTTGTATAGCTTAATTGGATAAATGTACCTTATTCACAAATACTAA
The DNA here is from genome assembly GCA_900543325.1 of uncultured Clostridium sp. Lineage (GTDB taxonomy): Bacteria > Bacillota > Clostridia > Clostridiales > Clostridiaceae > Clostridium. The sequence goes on from UQQU01000003.1 coordinate 67,821, forward strand.
TTTGTCTTATCATATTTCCCTTTGTCATATAGCATTTTTCTAATATTTTGAAGCCGGCTGAAGTTATTAAATTATCCATATCTTCAAATGTTATTATAACTAGTTTACGAGCAATTCTTCTTGAGGTATTAATTATATCCACCTGTTCCTTTAATGTTACAGGTGAAAATAATCCATAAGGAATATCAACTATGGCAACATCAAAAACTTCATTTATATTATGCATATCCCCACTAGTTATTATTTCTCTATTATACCCTAAAAATTCTATATTATTCCTGGCATTATATGCAATAGGTTTACTAATCTCATAACCTTTTACATTAATCCCTAAATCAAGGGCTTCTATAACAACAGTTCCAACCCCACAACATGGATCAACTAAGGTTAACTCTCTATTATCTCCAACCGCAATATTTACTAATGCTCTAGCCATTCTTAATGGTACTGCATTAGAATATGAATGAGGTTTATCATTGTGTCTTTGCCATTTAAAATTATTTTTAATTAACTCTCCAAATATCCATTTACCCTTAACTTTAGTTATAGCTAACTCTATCTTTGGATTGTGTATATCAGGAAATCCTGTTACAACAAAGCCGATTTCTTTCACAGCCTTAAGACGTTCTTCATAAGAAACATCCCCATCTTCACTTTTTATATAATTAACTTTAAAATCATCATAAGATACCTTATCTTCTTTTATTTTCCTAATTATATCTTCTAGATTTTTCTCTATGTATATTGATTTAATTTGTAATTTAATAAATGGACTTCTAGATGGATCAAAATTCTTTTCTGAAAATAAATACTTTTCTTTAGGTTCTTTTCTAAAAATACTTCTCATTTCCATATTGCATAATTCTTTTTCCATCTCAGAGCAATTAATAAAATAAAAATATTTACTTAGGGTGTTTTCACACTCACTTTTAATCATTTCATTCTCCATTTTAACACCCTCTTACAAATAATTTATTAATTGTTATCACAATATTCTTCTATAGAATCTGCAACTACTTTTGCATATGCAACTGCATGAACTACTGTATTAGCTCCAGTAACAACGTCTCCTGATGCAAATACTCCTCCTCTTGTTGTATGTCCTTTTTCATCTGTAAGTAATAATCCCCATTTATTAGTTTCTAAACCAACCGTATTAGCAACTATATTCTTTCTTGGCGATTGACTTACTGCAATTATTGTAGAATCACAGTTAAACATTCCTTCTGTTCCTTCTATAGTAACTGTATTTACTCTTCCTGATTCATCTACTTCATTTTTAGTTTCAATATATTTAACACCATCTTCAGTTAACTCTATAGGTGCTTTAAATAATTCAAACTTAATACCATCTTCTTTAGCTTCTTCTAACTCTGCTCTAGTACATGGCATATTTTCAAAACCTTTTCTATAAAGAATATATACCTCTTCAGCTCCACTTCTCTTAGCAACTCTAGCTGCATCCATAGCCACATTACCTGCTCCAATTACAGCAACTTTTCTTCCTAAATTATAAACTTGTGGTGACTTTAAATAATCTATTGCATAATGTACATTTCCTAATGATTCTCCTTTTATATTTAAAGTCTTAGGATTCCATACTCCAGTACCTATAAATACAGCTTTATATCCATCAAAGAATAACTTATCTAATGTAATAACTGGTCCAATTAAAGTATTAGGTCTTATTTTTACTCCTAGTTCAATAAGTATTTCTTCATATCTATCTATCATAGAATTTTTTAATCTATACTCCGGAATTCCGTATCTAAGTACTCCACCAATTTTCTCATGTGCATCAAAAAGAGTTACCTTAAACCCTTTTCTTGCTAATATAATTGATAAAGTAATTCCTGCAGGTCCTGCTCCAATTATAGCAATTCTTTCATTCTTAGATTCTACTTTATCAAATTTCACTTTATATAAATACTCTCTAGATATATACTCTTCAATCTCACAAAAGCTTACAGGTTCACTTTTTATTCCTCTAATACAATTTCCTTTACATTGATCTTCATGTGGGCAAACTATAGCACAGGCAGCTGATAATGGATTATTGTTAAATAATATTTCTCCTGCCTCCATTATTTTTCCTTCCTTAAATAGTTTAACTACTTCGGGAATTTCTGTACTTATTGGACAGTTTGCCTGACATCTAGCATTTTTACATAACAAACATCTATCCGCTTCTAATAATAACTCTTTCATCTGTCTCTCCTATTTCTAATGATGACTTATAAGTATCATTATTGTTTCATCCTCAGTTTTAGTAATTTATATAAATTATTTAAGTATCTCTAAAACATAATTTTTAAATTCTTCAAAACTTCCCTTTTCAGAACTAGTTCCCTTATTTACTTTATTAGTAGCAAAATTATATTCTACAGTTCCATAACTAAACTTTGGACTTGATATCATAACAGTATCTTCATGAGCACTAAAAATTGCTTTATTCATCATTGATATTTTACATAATTCTAAAAAGCTCTCTTCATTTTCTAACTGTCCTTCACTAATTTTCTTTAAAACAAAGTTGAATAATGAATAGCCTCCACCTAATGATATCATACTACTATTTTGAATATAAAATACCTTATCTGTATTATAGAAGTATTTCATTTTTCCAAAATTAACAGTCTTAAATTGTGAGTTTACTTCAACTTCTTCAATATTATAACTATTAACTTCAGCTTCTATAGAATCCCATGAATTATTTTGCTCTATAGCATTATTTTTAACTACTGAGTTAAATTTAAGAAGAGCCCCCTCCATCTCTTTATCTGTATATACACTACTTCCATTTATAGCAACATTAAATTCTCCATTTTCATATGTTAAAGTTATCTTATTTCCCATAATAATCTCCTTATCTAATTAATAATAATTATTATTATAACATATTAGCTATTAGTGAACTACCATATAAATCTTAGATTCACTTATTAGTATTTCCACTGTATAAAAATAGTGTTATAAAGATTATAAAATAATCCTTATAACACACTATTTCATAATTATTTAACTAATTTTGCTGTATCTCTAGCAATCATTAATTCCTCATTAGTAGGTACTACATATACCTTTACTCTAGAATCTTCAGTTGATATTTCTTGGATCTTTCCTCTTATTTCATTATTTTCTTCATTAAGCTCAAATCCAAAGAATTCTAAACCTTTTAATATTTCTTTTCTTGTAATAGAAGAATTTTCTCCTATACCAGCAGTAAATACTATTACATCTATACCACCCATTGCTCCAGCATAAGCAGCAATTTGAGTTCTAACCTTATAATAGAATATTTCTAAAGCTAGCTTTGCTCTTTCATTTCCTGATTCAGCAGCAGCTAAAACATCTCTAAAGTCTGATGATACTCCTGAAATTCCTAGAACTCCTGATTTTTTATTTAATAATTCGTCTACTTCTTCTATTGTATATCCATGCTGTTCTATTAAGAAGCTAATAACAGATGGATCTATACTTCCTGATCTTGTTCCCATCATAACACCTGCAAGTGGTGTGAATCCCATAGAAGTATCTACAGATTTACCATTCTTAACAGCTGCTAATGAACAACCATTTCCTAAGTGACATGTAACTATTTTTAAATCTTTTATGTCCTTTCCTATAACTTCTGCAACTTTATTTGAAACATATTTATGAGATGTTCCATGGAATCCATATTTTCTAATTCCATACTTTTGATATAAATCATATGGTAATGGACAAATATATGAATGTTTAGGCATTGTTTGGTGGAATGCTGTATCAAATACTGCTACCATCGGAGTATTTGGCATTAATTCTTTACATGCCTCAATTCCTATAACATTTGGTGGGTTATGTAATGGTGCAAGTACTATACAATCTTTAATTGATTGTAAAACTTCATCATTAATTAAAACTGAATCTGAATATTTTTCCCCACCATGAACAACTCTATGTCCAACTGCTGAAATTTCATCCATAGATTTAATAACTCCATGAATTGGATCAATTAGTGCTTGTAATACTAGTTTTATTGCTTCTTTATGATTCTTAATTTCTGCATTAATTACATATTTATCTTTTCCTTCAACCTTCTGAGTTAATAATGATCCTTCAATTCCTATTCTTTCAACTAATCCTTGGACCATGCACTCTTCAGTACTCATATCAATTAATTGATATTTTAAAGATGAGCTACCACAGTTTATTATTAAAGTTTTCATTCTTCTACACTCCTTCAAAAAATTATTATTATTATTTATATATATGACGAATTGTCAAGCTAAGTGCAACACTTAGCTTGTTCTTCGTTAAATGCTTCTAACGGTGTCTTGTATCCAAGACATTTCCGTGGTCTATTATTTAAGATATCCTCAACAATATCAACATGATTTTGATTTATAGTAGAAAAATCAAATTTTTTAGGAAAGAATTCTCTAATCAAGCCATTTGTATTTTCATTAGTTCCTCTTTGCCATGAACTGTAAGCATCAGCAAAATACACATCTAAGTCTAATTTATTTTCTAACTCTAAATATCCAGCAAATTCTTTACCACGGTCTACAGTCAATGATTTTAAATTATTCCTACCAAATTTGCCTAATGCAATAATACAATGTTCATTAAAAGTAGAAGCTTTTCTATTTTGCATTATTCTGATTTTTGTTAAACGTGTTTTTCTTTCAACGAAAGTTGAAAGACACGCCTTAGATTTTCCCCTACTTGAAACAATAGTATCAAGTTCCCAGTGTCCAATATCTAATCTTTTTCTTACATCTTTAGGTCTTTGACTTATTGTTTTCCCTATATTGAATTTACCTCGAGTTTCTCTTGGTTTTAGTGATTTACCCTTCCTGCGAAGCAGGTCAACGGAACAGTGCTCCAAAATACCTTTATATAGCCAAGAGTATATAGTGCTAAATGAAATTATTTGTTTATTAAATTCAAGTTTTAGACGACCTGAAATCTGTTCTGGAGACCAGTGATTATTTAGCTTTTCTTGAACATAGTTTACTAACGAAGCGTTAGCAATTTTTCCATGAGGTTTACATTTAACTCTTCTGTTTTCATATTTATCTTGAGCTACATGAGCTTTGTATCTTCCATTAAGATTGTTTCTTTTAATTTCTCTTGAAATACTTGATTTATTTCTGTTGAGTTCTTTGGCTATTTTAGATAAACTCCATCCTAAATTTAAATATTCTACTATACAACAACGTTCATTTATAGTAATATGTTTATAGCTCATACAGTCACGTCCTTTAAAGTGGTTTTCTAGTCAATTATTACTTTAACATGAACGTACCCGTATGGGTTATTTTTTTTGCAATTAATTAGTGTTGCACTTGATATTGTAATTTATCATATAATAACACTAAATCTTTTAAATAATTAAAAAGATTTATTATTCTATTTTATCTGAAAACTCTGTGAACTACTCTCCGCTTTAGAATATAGAATAATTTCTTAATATTAGGTTAAATTAAATATAATAACCTTTTTTAATTTCAGCATAATATCCTTTTAAAGGCTCAATACTTGATATAATCTCTTCATATTCAGGATAATCTTTAATGATTCTAATGATACATCTTATACAAAAATCTTTTCTTTTATTAAAATCCCTTTTCATTTCTTTCTTATAGCCCCATGTATGTGTAAATATTTTTTGCTTGTTAGAAAATAAATTATCTAAACTCATTATCTCATTAATTTCAATATTTTTTCTTTTAGCACACATTGATATAAGTCTTTGTTCTGCAAATACCATATTAGTGATCTTATCATCACCATAATGTAAATTATTCATAAAATCTATAGCTGATGTAGTATAATACTTCTTAAACTCCTCGTTAGAAATATACATAAAAGCAGTATTACTAGGTAATACCGACCAATCCCATTCTTCATCTAAAGAATATCCATTTTTAAATTTAAAATAATCTTTATCTGGATATACTTCCTTCACTATTTTTTCTTTATGAATTACACTTACCTCTGTATTGCTTAAAACATTTTCTATATTTTCCCACACAATAAAATCAGTATCAATCATTACACATGGAGATTTTTGACTTTTTAATGCATAAAGCTTTCCTGCTGCCCAAAATATATTACTATCAATTTTATAATTGATATCATCTAAAGATATGTCAATTCCCAAATTCCATATTTTCTCTAATCCTATACTTTTATAATAATTAGCTCCAACTTTATCAGTAATCATTTTTATGCTTCCATTTTTCTCTCTCCACTTTAATGCTGAAAGGATAGTTGTTAATATTTCAAAATCCTCTATATAATATTCCTTATGAGGATTTGCATTAAAAAATGGTCTGGTCCAATTTGAATGAAATGCTTCTATCATTGCCTCTTTCCCTTCCTCATAAATATAAATTCTATATAAGGTTTAATCCATATCCTCCTACCCCTGAAACATTATATTCTGAAGAAATATTTTCACTACTATATTTATTTATTATGACCCATTTATTTCGCATAATTACATTTCTCTTAATTTCTTTTTTATTTGTACATATTACCTTATTCTCTTGCTTCATTTTATTACTTACTTTTTTTCTCATACTTTCTCCTTAAAAAAATATTATAGCATAGTAAGTTACCATTATCTTACATATGCTATAATATATTATATACTTATTCTTCTATTAAGTCACGTATTACTCTTGTTGCATCCATATAAGAAGCAATAGATTTATCATAATTTAATTTATTTATTATCTTTGACACTAACTCTGACATATCTACAGCTCTATACCATTTAGAATTACGTAATTCATCTGATATATATGTTAAGTTCGTAGAATATACTCTAGATATTATTCCATCTTCATGGAATCTATTAAACTTTTCTAGCCCTTCTGTAAAGAAAGCAAATGTTGTTGCTACATAAACATTTCTTGCTTTTCTTTCTTTTAATTCTATAGCTATATCAAGTACTGATTCACCAGATGCTATCATATCATCAACTATTAATACATCTTTTCCTTCAACATCTCTTCCCATATACTCATGTTCTACTATAGGATTTTTTCCATTTACTATTGTTGAATGGTCTCTTCTCTTATAGAATAAACCTACATCAACCCCTAAAACACTTGAATAATAAATTGCTCTATCCATAGCTCCAGTATCTGGACTTATAACTATAAGTTTGTCTTTGTTTAACTCTAATGTATTTTCATTCTTTATAAGAGATTTTACTATATCATATGTTGGATAGAAATTCTCAAAAGATAGTAGAGGAATTGCATTTTGAACATTAGGATCATGTACATCAAATGTAATTACTTCATGTACTCCTAGCCTTTCTAATTCTTGAAGTGCTAATGCACAGTCTAAAGATTCTCTGCCTTTGCGTCTATGTTGTCTTGATTCATATAAAAGTGGCATTATTACTGTAATTTTTGCAGCCTTACCTCTAATTGCAGAAACAGTTCTCTTTATGTCTTGGAAATGCTCATCAGGACCTTTATGGTTAACAAATCCAAACATTTTATATGTACAACTATAATTACCAATATCGCATAAAATGTATATATCCTTACCTCTTACACTCTCTGATATTTTGACTTTTCCTTCTCCGTTAGAAAATCTTATTTCATTGATTGGTATTAGGAATGATTCATTAGTGTTTCTCTTTTCTTGGATAAGCTTATCAATAGCATTTCCAAGTTCCTTACAACTTTCTAAAGCTATTATTCCTAATTCATGTCTTAATTCTGTCATCAAACTTTCCCCTTTACATTACAATTTCAAAGATTCAAATTTAATAATACATACTATAGTATATAAAATACCATATATTATAAAATTCCAATTATTTATAGTATATAACAAACCCGAATATTAATAAATAGTTATATAAAAATATTCTATTTTATTAGTGGTATTTTCGTTAAATCTCACTAATTTTCCTACATATTATTCTAAATTTTATCATCTAAAAATTAAATTTAAGATCAAATATTTTTTAATATATTTTTGATATAATATATAGATAGCTTATTTAAACTCATAAACAATAAAAGGAGATTACTTATGGATGATACGCATTACGAAAGATTACTTAATATAAAAACTACAGGTGAACAACAAGGATTTTACGAATCTCATCATTATAATAGATATGAAGCTACGTCTTATCTGGCCTTAGAATCACTATTTAAACATTTCACTCTAAATAGTTCAGATCATATAGTTGACTTTGGCTGTGGCAAGGGAAGATTGGCCTTTTATATAAACTATTATTACAATTCATATGTTACTGGAATAGAGATGAACAATAACTACTATGATATATGTGAGAATAATAAAAAAAGTTATTTTAAGTCATTCTCAAAGCCTAAAGAAAAAATTAACTTTTTGAATATATTTGCAGAAGATTATAAGGTAACACCATTAGATAATAAATTCTATTTCTTTAATCCATTTTCACTACAATTATTTATTAAAGTTTTAAATAATATTTTAATTTCAGTAGAAGAATTTCCTAGAGAAATAGATTTGATATTTTACTATCCTTCCGAAGAGTACATAGATTACTTAGAAAATTATACAGCGCTAACTCTAAAACAAGAAATTCCAGTACATAATCTTTACTTAATCGACAAGCGCCAAAAATTCTCTATATACACACTCTATATCTAAATTGCGCACTAAAGTGTTAATGTCATGATGCCGCAATTTAATGTGTTGAAATTCAAAAGGATGTCCGTTAGACATCCTTTATGTTATACTTATTTCAACATTATTTCAAAATAAAGACACTAAAAACATTTTACTTTTTATAATAAAAATTTAATTACAAGTGCTCTATTCTGTAGCCTATTTCTTTATTGGCTAATCTATAGCCTTCCTGGATCATTTCCTTTCTAGTTAAGCTATGTCCAATTAAATCATCAATAGTCATTTGATTTCTATTGCTAAAATATTTATCTAAAAGCATTTGTTCTATATCTTCCTGTGATGCAATAGAATAATCATCTAATATATGTTTAACATTAAATCCATTTTCCCTCAAGGCTCTTCCTACTAAAATAGAACGATGACATCTTATTGGTTCTTGCATGGCACCTAATAAAGCTATTTTATAACCTTTATTACAACCATTTTTTAGTCTTTCTATTCCTTCTATAAATTCATTTTCCTTTATTACTTTCTCAAAATCAGAATACCCTTCTTCATTGTATGATTGCTTATTTATTCTTTTAGCTGCTAATTCCTTAGCCATATATATGTAAATAAATCCTGCTTTACTTAAAGTATATCTTATAGTTTCCTTATCAAATTGAATATTGTATTTTGAATATGGTGTTCCTCTAATATCTACTACACAATTGATATTATAATGTTTTAACATATCAATAAGCCTTTCAACTGTATAATTAGAATGTCCTATAGTGTATATCTCCATATGTCCTCCTAATAAAATTTACTTAACCTTATATTTATATTTTACATTAATTCATTTTTATATTATTTTATTGCACAAAAAAGTACTTAGTATAAACTAAGTACTTTACCTACCTGACAATATTCGTAGGAGCAATTTTTACTCTCCGATTAATCTTCCAGCATGAGATTGCAACGTTGTATTTTTACATTTATATTGTTTTTACAACAAAAAAAGATACCTAGTTTAAACTAAGTATCTTCTACCTGGCAACGTTCTACTCTCCCACACAGTCTCCCGTGCAGTACCATCGACGCT